>JAGCUM010000062.1 GCA_017962865.1 Spirochaetales bacterium | reverse complement strand
CTTTTGTTTGGCCCAGGAGTCCTTGAGCGTAACGGTGCGGTTGAACACCAGATGCTCGGGGGTGCTGTCATAGTCGGGAGTGAAATATCCGCTTCTGATGAACTGCAGGTAGTCGCCGGGCTTGGCATCGGCAACAGATGGCTCGAGCTTGGCATCGTTTACTACGATAAGGGAATCGGGGTTCAGGTCGTCGAGGTAATTGCCTGTCTCTCCTCCGGGATACTCTGTCCTGAAGAGCTTGTCGTACAGTCTGACTTCACCGCTGATGGCATACTTTGCGCTGACCCAGTGGCTTGTTCCCTTGACCTTGCGGCCGTCTGCAGTCTCGCCTCCGCGGGACTCGGGATCGTAGGTGCAGTGAACGACAGTGACGTTTCCGTCTGCATCCTTTTCGCAGCTTGTCGCCTTGACGTAGTAGGCGGTCTTGAGGCGGATTTCATTGCCGATAAATAGGCGGTGGTAGCCCTTGGGAGGAACTTCCATGAAGTCCTCACGCTCGATGTAGAGTTCCTTTGTGAAAGGCATCGTGCGCTTTCCGGCCATCGGATCTTCGGGGTTGTTCTCGATCTCGAAGTACTCGACCTGATCTTCTGGGTAGTTGTCGATGACCAGCTTGATGGGGTCCAGCACTGCCATGACACGCTTTGCGCGCTTGTTCAGATCCTCGCGTACGCAGAACTCCATGAGGGAGTAGTCGACAACCGATTCGACCTTTGCAACGCCTACACGGGAGACGAAGTCTTTCATGGATTCGGGAGAATAACCGCGTCTTCTGATGCCGCTGATGGTGGGCATTCTGGGATCGTCCCATCCGCTGACGATGCCGGGATTGACAAGGTTGAGGAGCTTTCTCTTGCTCATCACGAAGTAGTTGATGTTCAGCCTTGCGAACTCGTACTGATGGGGAGTGTGCTCGATGCCGTCGATTGAACAGGCCCAGTCATAGGCAGGTCTGTGGTCCTCGAACTCCAGGGTGCAGATGGAGTGGGTGATTCCCTCGATGGCATCCGAGATGGGGTGGGTGAAGTCGTACATCGGGTAGACGCACCACTTGTTTCCTGTTCTGGGATGCTCTGCGAACTTGATCCTGTACAGGGCAGGATCACGCATGTTGATGTTGGGGCTGGCCATATCCAGCTTGGCCCTGAGAAGGTACTTTCCTTCCGGGTGTTTTCCTTCTCCCATCTCCTTGAAGAGCCTGAGGTTCTCCTCGATGCTCCTGTCGCGGTCAGGGCTGTTCTTTCCGGGAGTCGTAAGGGTTCCGCGGTTTTCCTTGACCTGCTCGGGAGTCTGGCTGTCGACATAGGCGAGGCCCTTCTTGATGAGGTCGATTGCTATCTCATGGAGCTTGTCATAGTAGTCCGAAGCATAGTACTCGTGCTTTCCCCAGTCGAAACCCAGCCAGCGGATATCGCTCTTGATGGAATCGATGTACTCCATGTCTTCCTTTGCAGGGTTGGTGTCATCAAGTCTGAGGTGGCAGATTCCGTTGTACTTCTATGCCAGGCCGAAGTTCAGGCAGATGCTCTTGATGTGGCCTACGTGGAGGTAGCCGTTGGGCTCCGGCGGGAATCTGGTAACGATTGTGTTGTTGGGAACTCTGCCGTTGGCAAGATCGTCTTCGATGATCTTCTCGATGAAATTGAGGGATTCTTTCTCCTCAGTTCTGATTTCTTCGCTCATGCTGTTCTCCTTTGCCCTTCCAAAGGGGCGGTAAGGTGATGGTTGATGATAACATAAATGGAAAGAATTCACCATATAGTGTATTATTAATATGATACGTACTCGGAGGTGATCTGTGGTTGCTTGCGTCGGTGAATCACTCATAGACAGAATAGGAGATAAGACCCTTATCGGCGGTTGTCCGCTGAACGTAGCCGTTGCCGCATCACGCCTCGGTGCGCCCGTGACCTTTTTCGGCAAGATCTCTTCGGATGAGTACGGTCTTTCCATCCTCGAGAAGATGATAGACGACGGGATTCTTTTCGATCCCCAGAGCTGCAATGCAAGCCAGCCAACGCTGTGCAGCAAGGCAACAGTAGGTGAGGACGGAAAGGCTGAATATACCTTTGATTATGAAGGTACGGCAGACTGCAGCATGACTGAAGCCGAGCTTTCCGAATCATTTGCCAATGAAGGGGACATCGATCTTGTTTTCTTCGGTTCCATCTCGCTTCTGATGGAGCCGTTCTGTGATGCAATCGTCCCGGCAATGAGGACGATTTCCACAAAGCCCCGATGGTTCCTCGATCCCAATGTAAGGCCTTCGATGGTGAAGGATCCCGAGGCATACAGGAAGAAGATTATCTCCCTTGCAGGCGAATGCGATATCGTGAAGGTCAGTGATGAGGACCTTAAGTACCTTCTGCCGGGTTTGGAACCGGATGAGGCTGAGAAAAGGATGGCAGAACGCTGCGCAGGGGTCCTGATAGTGACACGCGGAGAAAAGGGAAGCTCCTGGATTTCAAAGGATTTCAGGGTGGACTGTCCCGCATTCATTGCCGGATGCGTGGTGGATACGATAGGGTGCGGAGATACCTTCGACGGAGCCGTGATTGCCTATCTGGAACGCAACAATCTTGTCGGGAACATAAGGAACCTGGACAGGGATATGGTAGCTCAGGTTCTGGACTATGCCTCGAAGGCCGCAGGACTGAATTGTCTCTTCGAGGGGTGCGAACCTCCGCGCAGGGCAGTTAACGTAGACGACATAATGGAGTAATATTGGGCTATGAAGATCAAAAACAGGTTCGTTCTGATTCTGATAATCATCCTCGCGCTGATTGCAGCTTCCCTGATAGGGGTGGTGCTTGTGCGCTGGACGTCTTCAATCGAGTCCAAGCAGCGTGTGAACGAACTGCGCACCGCATTGAGGGAGGTTATCGCAACCTCAGGCGAGAAGGGTCTTCTTGAGATGGCCGGGGTTCCTGTGGACAACATCTACTACGGGGAATCCGGAGTATCGTTGTTCCTCGGGGACAATGGGTCCTGGACCTACAGCGATGACGAGCTTCAGAACATCAAGATATTCCAGGTCTGCAACAAGGCAGTGGTACATATCGAGACCCAGGTCACCGATGACTCGTCCTACTTCGATGCCGTTCCCGAAAGCGATACCGGTTCCGGATTCTTCATTTCCACCGACGGCATGATTGTAACGAACTACCACGTCATCAAGGATGCCTCGATCATCACCGTTTCGCTTCATGACGGTTCGGTCTATGAGGCACAGCTTCTCGGTTCCGATGATGAGAACGATATAGCAGTGATCAAGATTTCGCCGACTGCAGATGCAGAGCTCGAGGTTCTTGCCTTCGGTGATTCCGACTCGCTCGTAGTAGGACAGAAGGTAATCGCAATAGGAAACCCGTTCGGATACGACAGGACTCTGGTTACCGGAATCATCTCGGGTCTCAGCCGCCCGATAAGGGACGAGAACGGAAAGGTTCTTCTGGGCATGGTCCAGACAAGTGCTCCGATCAATCCCGGAAACTCCGGAGGTCCGCTTCTGAACACGGAAGGTGACGTCATAGG
>JAGCUM010000061.1 GCA_017962865.1 Spirochaetales bacterium | reverse complement strand
CAGCAAAGAGATGGAACCTCAAGCTCGGTGACAGGGCGGTAGCAGAGCAGATCGTTCCGTGCGGCGAGTGTAAGTTCTGTAAGGAGGGCCACTGGTGGATGTGCCAGTATCAGCATATCCACGGTCACCAGAAGATAGTTGCAGACGGTGGAATGGCAGAGTACATGAAGTACACGGTCCAGGATATCGTACACAAGGTTTCCAAGGATGTGCCTGCAAAGTATGCGGCCCTGATCGAGCCGCTTTCATGTGCGGTCCATACCATCGAGAGGGCTGAAATCAAGTTCAACGACATAGTGGTCGTAGCAGGAATGGGCCCCATCGGTCTGTGTGACCTGCAGCTGGCGAAGCTCAAGAATCCGAAGCTCCTGATTGCAGTCGATACCAAGGAGAAGAGGCTTCAGGCTGCCAAGGAACTGGGAGCGGACATCGTCCTGAATCCCGCCAAGTGCGATGCCGCGGAAGAGGTCCGCAAACTGTCGGATGGCTATGGATGTGATGTGTATATCAACGTTACAGGCCATCCTTCCGGATGCGTGCAGGGTCTCGACATGATCCGCAAGCTGGGTACTTTCGTCGAGTTCGGTGTCTTCGGTTCCGATACCACGGTGAACTGGTCGGTCATCGGAGACCGCAAGGAGCTGGATATCAAGGGCTCCCACATCGGAGGCCAGCACGGCTACGATGTTGCCATCAGCATGCTGGAGAAGGGCATCTTCAAGGCAGAGAAGATCGTGACCCACGAGTTCCCGCTCAGCAGATGGAAAGAGGCCTTCGATATGGCAACGGAAGGAGAGGAGTCGATCAAGATAGTTCTCAATCCGGAGGGCTGACGGACAGTGCGGCTGTCGCCTGGTGCGGCAGCCGTTAAATTGTCTGTATGAAGTTGTATGTATTTTTCCGATTTGTATTGTATTCGGTAGCAAAGTTGTCTAGGATTGCTTGAAAAGAGGTTTTGGAGATTTTATGTCGAAGTATTCGGTTATTGCAGACAAACTCAGGGAAGAGATCAAAGCAGGAGTCTACGCCAAGAGCGGCAAACTGCCTACGGAGTATGAACTTGTCTCAAGGTTCAACGTAAGCAGACAGACCGTCAGACAGGCAATCTCCAGCCTGAAGTCAGAGGGTGCCGTGTACCAGATTCAGGGAAGCGGAACGTTCGTTGCAAAGGACATTCCCGAGAAGAAAGGTGCGGAGAGTGCCTTCAAGAACATCTTCGTCATCTGCACATACATAAGCGAATACATCTTCCCGAGCATCGTCCGAGGCATAGAGAGCACCCTCAATGGAACAGGTTTCAGAATCCATATCGCAGCAACCGGAAACAAGGTCGAGCTTGAACGCAAGATTCTGAACGATGTCATAGATCTCAAGGAATGTGACGGAATAATCGTTGAAGGCTCCAAAACCGGATTCCCCAATCCGAACATCAATCTCTATAGGAAAATCGCGGACATGGGTGTTCCGCTTGTATTCCTCCATTGTTCATATCAGGAGCTTCCCGATTCGGTCGTCGTGGGCATGGATGACCGCGAGGGCGGAAGGATAGCCGCAACCAAGCTGATCGAGAGCGGCTGCAGGAGGATGCTGGGTATCTTCAAGTCCGATGACCAGCAGGGGCTTCTGCGCTATGCCGGCTTCTCCGAGGGCCTTTTGCAGTCCGGTCTTGCCCTGGACAACATGGAGGTCCGCTGGTATACGACAGAGGATATAATCGACCACGGCATGGCTATAGACAGGGCAATGATCGATGTTCTGGTAAAGAAGGGTTTCGACGGGGTGGTCTGCTACAACGACCAGGTTGCGGCAGCTCTGGTGAGGGACCTGACCAGAAACGGTATCCCGGTCCCCAGAATCATAAGCTTCGATGACAGCTACCTTGCAAGGACCTCGGCAATCCACTTCGATTCGCTGGGCCACCGCAAGGAGGAACTCGGAGTCCTTGCCGCCACCAAGATCCGAAACATGGTCAACGGCATGAAGGAAACATCCTCGTTCCTGGACTGGATAGTAGAGTAGTCTGAGTTATTCCGACAGTATTTTGTCTCTACAGATGCCTGCGGATATCCTGCAGGGTAAGCTGGATCAGTTCCTGGTTCTTGTAGTAGTTGCGTCCCATACGGAATACCACATCCACTATATCGCCTTCATCGAAGTCGCGGCCCACGCGGGGTCCTGCGCTCCAGAAGACTCCGGGCCACTGATGGGAGCCGTAGGAGAGGTTGATCCTAAGATGTGCCTGCGAGGGGTCCTTGGAATTCTGCATGACGGTGATAGTCTCGATTCGGGCACCTTCGATCAGGAACTCTATGGGACCGCTCTTTTCTCCGTAGGGCTCGAAGCGTTCGATGACCTTGATGGTGTTCTGGTTGAACTCCTCCGGTCTGAGAACGGCATCGATCTCCAGAGCCTCTTCCTCCTCTGCATCGGGACAGTCCATGTAGTCAATGTCTTCCGATATGCGGATGCACAGTTCATCGACCTTCTTCGGGTCGAGGGAGAAGCCTCCTGCCTGGGCATGGCCGCCGAAGTCATCGAAGAGTTCGGCATACCTTGAAAGGAAGTCGTGGCAGTTGAAACCGCTCGAGCTGCGCATGGATCCTATGGCCCTGCCGTCGTCGGTACGGGTAATGACCATGGACGGACATTTGAAGGCTTTCAGTAGCCTGGTAGCGATAATACCTGTAATTCCGCGGGCTATGTTCTCGTCATAGACCATCACAAGCTTCGTTCCGAACTGCTCGTAACTCTTCTTTGCCTTGCCCTGGAGGCGTGACCAGGCATCCTCTCCGAGCTTCTGGCGCTCCTTGTTGAGGATGCTGAGTTTCTGTGCGCTCTCCAGCGCATGGATCTGGTCCGTGGACAGAAGCATCTCGATGGCGGTATCGGGTTTTCCAAGGCGTCCGGATGCATTCATCAGCGGGGAAATCTGCCAGCCGATGTCCGTGGTGGTGAGCTTTTTGCCCAGAAGGTTCTGCATTGCCAGAAACGGTCTCATGCTCTCGCGTGGACCGGTTTCCAGAACCTTGAGTCCTGCCTTTACAAGGATGCGGTTCTAGTCGGTCATGGGCATTAGGTCGCTGACAGTGCCGATAGCAACCAGATCCATCAGGTTAATGT
>JAGCUM010000060.1 GCA_017962865.1 Spirochaetales bacterium | reverse complement strand
GCGTATTTGGAGAAGAGAAGCATCAGGGCTTCTATTGAAAATGATGCCGATAGTCCTATGACAAAGCTTGTCCTGACACCCTTTCTGGCTCTGTCGATCCTATCTGCTCCGTAGTTCTGTCCTACGAAGGTTGTGACTGCAACGCCGATGGATCCGCATATCATCCAGAACAGGCTGTCAAGCTTGCCGTAGGCCGCCCAGGCAGCAACGGTATCGGTCCCGAAACTGTTGATACCCGTGACGATCATGAGGTTGGAGATGGTATAGAGCATCGATTGGACTCCGGAAGGGAGGCCTATCATCAAAGTCCGCCTGAGCATGAGGGAATCGAACTTGATGTCTCGGAAGATAAGCTTGCAGCAATCGTTGCGCTTTCGGAGCCAGATGATCACAAGTACCAGTGAAAGAAGCTGGGACAGGACGGTGGCATAGGCGGCCCCTTCCACGCCGAGTCTGAATGCGCCTACAAGCAGGAGGTCCATGATGATGTTTGTGATGCACCCTGCAATGAGGAAGATAAGCGGGCGCCTGCTGTCCCCGAATGCACGGAAGATTCCGGCTCCGATGTTGTACATGACAACTATGAATCCGCCTGCGAAGTAGATGTGCATGTAGGAGCTGGCCATTCCCATGATGTCCTGAGGCGTCTTCGTGAGTCTGAGAAGGGGCTCGCTTGCAAAGAATCCGATTACCGAAATGAGAAGTCCGCCCCAGAGGCCGATTGCACAGGCGTTGTGGATTGCCTTGTGGACCTTGTCTTCCTTGCCGGCTCCGTAATACTGGGAGATGATGACCGTGGCTCCCGAAGCAAGGCCGGTGAAGAACCCGATTACCAGGTTGATGGCGGTGGAGGTGCCTCCTCCGACTGCTGCAAGGGCCTCCTTTCCCAGAAGGTTGCCGACGATGATGGCATCCGCTGTGTTGTAGAGGGTCTGGAAGAGGGTGCCGAGGAGAATGGGAAAGAAGAACCTGAGAATCTGTTTCCAGATTACTCCTTCTATGATCCCGTTGTCTCTGATCGTACTTGTCGGCATTTTAACCCCTCGTGCAGTTAATTATCACAATGTATAGTTTAATTTCAAGATATAAAGTAATATTGAGCCATGCGTAGAAAGATTCTTGTCCATTGCTGTTGCGGTCCATGTGCCACCAGCAGCATCCAGAGGCTTCTGGACGAAGGCTATGATCCTGTTCTCTGCTACGGAAACAGCAATATCTGGCCTAAAGAGGAGAATCAGATACGTTATGAGAACCTGCTGAAGGTTGCTTCCCATTTCGGGGGACTTGAGGTTGTCAGACAGGATTATGACCATGAAAGCTGGCTTGAGTTCATCAAGGGGCTTGAGAATGAACCCGAGGGAGGAGAAAGATGCCTCAGATGTTTCGAATTCAATCTCCGTGCCGCCTATGAAGAGGCCGTACGTCTGGGAATAGACTGCTTCACGACAACCCTTACGGTCAGCAGGTTCAAGGACAGCAGCAAGATATTCGAAGTCGGATCCATGTTCGATACATTCGAAAAGATCGATTTCAAGAAAAAGGACGGGTTCGCAAAAAGCTGTGCAATGGCCAAGGAACTTGGTCTGTACCGCCAGCAGTACTGCGGTTGTGAATTCTCCATAGCAGAGGGGGTTGAAGATGCCTAATGTACAGCAGAAGAAAATGAGCAAGGGTTCACTGGTTGCCCTGGTTTTCATTGCCGCTATGATCGGTTCGATTTTTCTTCCGATCAATGTCTGGTTCAAGGTTGCCATAGATGCAGTCCTTGTTCTGCTGTTCCTATTCATCAGAAGGGGATATATCTACTTCTACAGAGGTGCGATGGCACTGAAGAAGGGAGATTACGGCACGAAGGCCTGGAGCAACATGGAAAAGGCCCTCAAGGCCGGGGTGGACCCTGAGCGACAGGTCATGGTGGGTTCAGCCTACATCCAGAGAGGTGATGCCAAAAGAGGAGTTGAAGTCCTTGAAAAGGTGATGGCAAACCCGAAGGCCGGAACCTTCGGCAATACCGCCATAGTTACATGCTCGATGGGTTACTGGAGATTGAACGAGCAGGAAAAGGCAATCAAGGTCCTCGAGGATCTGAGGGCGACGGGATACAGGGATGACAATCTGTCCGTTAATCTCGAAACCTATCTTCTTGAGCGCAAGGAACTGAAGAAGGCCAAGGCTGCAATAGACGAGGGTAGGAAGAACAACACCGAGAGCAACGGCCTGATGGACAACAGGGGCTGGTACTACATCCAGACTGGAAACTGGAAGAAGGCCAAGGAGATCTATGACGAGCTCATCGATGACCGCAACGCAAAGTTCCCGGAAGCCTACCTTCACGGAGCTCAGGTCAGCATCCACGATGGAGAAATCGAGCAGGCAATCGACCGTCTCGGATGGGGAACCTCCAAGAGGTTCGTCAGTACCTGCATGTTTGACAGGGAGTATCTTGAGAAACTTCTTCTGGGTCTTGAGAATCCGAAGACACGTGAATCCTTTGCCAAGGCAATGGAGGAAAACCATGTGGAGGTTTCGATCGGAAAGGCTTTCCCCGGTTTCGAGGATGCCTGTGAATTCGATGAAAACGATGCCGAAGTCATCAAGCCGAAGGATAAACCTGTAGCTGCACTGTCTGCAGCTTCAAGTGCACAGAAATCCGATAATGCTAATGAAATTACAGCTTCTGATGTAGATGAGAACATCAATACTGAGATAGATGACGATGACAGGGAACCGAACACAGACCTCGATGAGGACGATGCCGAGCTTGCAAGCCGCTTGGGTTATGACAGCACTCCCGATCCTGAGGATTACCCTGATACTACCCTTGATGATGACGATGAGAGGGAGCCCAATACCGATTTGGATGAGAACGACTGATGAGACGGTTTCTTAAGCTCCTGGTAAGCAGATTCTTCTGGACTTTCCTCTTTATCTTCCTCCAGCTGGGGATTGTGTACCTGACACTCAGGTACGTGGAATCCAGATTCGGCCTTACTCTGGTGAGCTCCATTCTCGGTGTTCTCGTAGCTTTCCTGGTTTTTTCCAGGGACGATGCGCCTGAGTACAAGCTTTCCTGGATTCTCCTGATTCTGGTCGTTCCCTTCTTCGGATGCAGCATGTATCTGATCTTTGGAAACAAGAAGAAGGGTATTGTTCAGGAAAAGAGGATGAGACGCTACCACGAGCTTACTGCCCAGCACATGATCGATTCCTTCCCCAAGTCCGTGGAACCGTCCGAGGTACTGTCCCCGGATGATCTCAAGCTTTCAAGGTATATCAGCGGACTCAGCGACAGCAGGGTCTTCGGCGGGACCTCAACCAAGTATTATCCTCTTGCAGATTACTGCTTCCCCGTCATGGTCGAGGAACTCGAGAAGGCTAAGCACTTCATTTTTCTGGAGTACTTCATCTATCAGAAAGGTATCTTCTGGGATACCATCCTCGAGATTCTCAAGAGAAAGGTTTCCGAGGGTGTTGAAGTCCTTCTGATGTATGATGACATGGGAAGCATAGGAACGCTGCCGCAGGGTTATTACAAGGTTCTGAGAAGCTATGGAATAAAGGCAGTTGCCTTCAACCCGGTGCGACCGAGGCTGAATCCCAAACTCAATTACAGGGACCATAGGAAGGTCTGCATCATCGACGGAAACGTGGCAATCAGCGGCGGTCTGAATCTGGCCGATGAGTACATCAACAAGACGGTGAGGTTCGGCCACTGGAAGGATAACGGATTCATCATAAAAGGGGACGGGGTGTGGAACTATACCTTCATGTTCCTGCAGCTCTGGTCCTACTCGGCACCTGAGGAATACGCAGTCAACGATTTCTCTTCCTACATGCCCACGGTGACCGAAAGCGGGGACGGATACATCCAGAGCTTCGGCGACAGCCCGTTGGATGAGTTCTCCGTTGCTGAAAATGCTTATATCAAAGTCATCAACTCATCTAAGGAATATGTCTGGATCAGCACTCCTTATCTGATTCTCGACAGCTCCATGATCAATGCCCTGACGATGGCCTCCAGAAGCGGGGTGGACGTGAGGATCATCACTCCTTCCAAACCTGACAAGAAATCGGTTTATGCCCATACGCGCGCAAGCTATGGAAAGCTTCTGCAGAACGGTGTGAAGATCTATGAGTATCTTCCGGGATTCATCCATTCGAAGATGTTCCTCAGCGATGACCGGACTGCAATCGTCGGAACCACCAACATGGATTTCAGGTCATTCTTCCTTCACTTCGAAAGCGGAACAATCTTCTACGGAGGAGATATCCTCAATTCCGTAAAGGATGATTTCTCCGAAACCTTCGGAGAGTGTCATGAAATAACCTATGAGGACTTCAAGGCACGCCCGTGGCCGCAGAAACTGCTTGCCCTTCTGTCAAAGATAGCGGCTGTTATGCTTTGAGGTTTGTTGTAACGTTTTAGGTTGATTTGCCTCGGGATTGATGTTACTATGTGTAGTAACAAGTGGCGGGAGGCCTTCAATGAACGACAATCTTTCTGAAATCATCGACATCTTCTCCAGGACGACGGACCGCAGGGAGATGAGGAAACTCTTCGAGGATGTTTTCACGGATGCCGAGAGGGCGGATATCGCCAAGCGTTGGTATATTTTCAAGGAACTTTACAAGGGTACTCCGCAGAGACGGATAGCCAAGGATATGGAAGTGAGCCTCTGTAAGATCACAAGAGGCTCCAAGACCTTGAAGAACGATGAATCCGTAATCAGGAAAGTGCTCTCAGATATGTACGACGAGAGCCACATCTGAGTTCAGATCAGAAGTTGAACAGATTGGCCAGAGCCTCTTTAGCCTTCTTCGAACGTTCTTCGTCCTTCGTGGGGCTGACTCTTTTTTCAGTCAGTCTGAAGTGATCGCAGAAGTTGCTCCTGTCCTTGTCCCATACCGGTTCTTCGATGGTTTCTCTGCATCCATAATGTGCTTCAGGACTATAAAAGCTACAGAATCTACAGGTATGAAGCGGTTTTGAGCAATTATTGCACTCTGTTGAATGATGGACCGGAGTAGTGATTTCAGCTCCGCAGTTGGGACAGAACGCCATATAATCTCCTCAGTTCAGACGAAGCTTCAGGCCCAGTGCCTGCATCTCTCCGTCATCATATTTATCGTGATCCTGGAAGTGCTTCCTTCCGTCGTTCTCGAAGCGGGGAATGACATGGATATGGATGTGAGGGACTTCCTGGCCAGATGCAGGGTCATTGTTGATTATGATGTTGGAACCCTGGTTGCCCAGAACTTCGCGCTGCTTGGCCTCGACCCTCTTGGCTACGAGAATCATGTGGTTGAGCACATCATCGGGACAGCTTGCCATATTGGGGTAGGGCTGTCTGGCAATCACGAGGCTGTGGCCTTTCTTGACCGGATTGATGTCCATGATGACGAAGCACTGCTCGTCTTCATAGAGCTTTGTACTGGGGATCTGTCCGTTTGCAATTTTGGTAAAGATGGTTTCCATGTCAATAGAATACAACTGACAGGGTCATTTTCCAAGAGCTTTGAAGCGGCTTGTATTGGCTTTCCTCTTTCCTTTGGACCGTCTTTCCGACATCTTGTCCGGCTTTGCGGTTTTCGTGTGCTCGGACTTGTATCTTCTTTCGGGGCGCTGTCTTCTCTCTGCCCTCGGTCTCTGGGGTCTCTGCTCCCTCTGGTCGTAGAGGTCTGCGATGTTCCTGTATCTCGACAGATCCACGAGCCTGCCGTATTTGTCATTGAGCAGGGCAGCGATGATGTTGGTTGTATGATGGCCCTCGCTGAGCAGTTTTGCCAGAGAGAACATGGAGTCCGGGCAGTGTCCCTGTTCGGCCTCACCGATCATCTTCAGAAGATCATCGAGAAGAGTCTTTTTCTTGACTGCTATTATTTCCTCGACCGAAGGGACGCGTCTCTTTTCGATTTCGCTCTTTGCAATCCTCTTGATGAATGCAAGCTTGCGGAATTCCCTCGGCGTGATGAATGTGACTGCAAGTCCTTCCTTGCCGGCCCTGCCTGTTCTTCCGACCCTGTGGATGTAGGTCTCGGGATCTTCGGGGATGCAATAGTTGATTACATGCGTAAGTTCAGGGATATCGATTCCTCTGGCAGCAACATCTGTGGCAACAAGGATGCTGATTCTGTGTTCACGCATCTTGTGCACGATGAGTTCTCTCTGGGTCTGGGAAAGATCGCCGTGCAGAACCTCTGCATTGTACCCTCCGGAAATAAGCTTCGAGCCGATTTCATCGCACTGCAGTTTTGTCTTGCAGAAGACAAGGCCGTAGAAGTTGGGATCCATGTCTATTGTCCTGCACAGAACCTCGAACTTGTCTTCCTCATAGAGCTCATAGAATATCTGCTTCGTAAGCGTGCTTGTCATGTCCTCTGTCTGGACTCTGATGAGCTCGTAGTCCTTCATGAACTTTGAAGCAAGCTTGAGAATCGGGTCGGGCATCGTTGCAGAGAAGCAGAGGGTCTGATGGTCTTCGGGCATCTTTGAGAGGATGTTTTCGATATCCTCTATAAAGCCCATATCTAGCATTTCATCAGCTTCATCCAGAACACAGACCTTTATTTGGTCCAGCTTGAGTGTTTCTCTTTCGATATGGTCCTGTATTCTTCCGGGTGTACCGACTACGATATCCACACCTGATTTCAGGTCTCTGAACTGGATGTTGTATGAGGCGCCGCCATAGATGGAAGTTGTTCGAACCGGACGTCCCTGTGCCAGGCTGTGGATCTCCTCACAGACCTGTATGCAAAGCTCTCTGGTAGGAACCAGCACAAGGGCCTTGGGCAGGCCGTTTCTTTCCGTCTTGCCCATGCTGTCGAGTTTCTCCAGTATCGGCAGTGCAAACGCTGCGGTCTTGCCGGTTCCCGTCTGGGCCTGACCTATGAGATCCCCTTGTCCGCTCAGGAGCACGGGGATGCACCTCTTCTGGATCTCCGTCGGGGTTTCAAAACCTTTTGCCTGAATGGCAGCAAGGCTTTTTTCTGATAGTCCTAAATCTATAAATTCTTGTATGTTCTGCATATAACGGAATGAGCATATCAGAAAACCAGAGTTGTGAACAGTCTGCTCATTATCTTTTTATAAAATTTAACACCATTGTGGCGTGAGATGAAAAATAATTGATGACTGCAACAATAATTGACATCGTTAGTGTTATGTGGAAAAGAGTTGCACAATTTGTAGTGTTGAGAAAAAAGTCTCGGAAAAAAGATTTGAAATAGCTTGACCTGATGGTTTAGTTTGGTTTTACACGAAAAAGGAGAGGATTCCATGCCTAAAGAAACAGATCATGTACCTTTTATCAATCATTGTCCCAATAAGAAATGTATCTGGAATAACCCCAACAGGTTGCCCAAGGAATCCCGCTGGTACCGCCTTCACGGTTACTACAATTCTGCGCAGCACGAAAGGATTCCGAGATTCAGGTGCGTAAGATGCGGTACGACTTTCTCCGTCCGTACAGGGCGCTCCACCCATTATCTTCATTTCGATGACATCGAGTTTTCGGACATAGGGGAGAGGTATCTTTCCGGAGCATCTCTCAGCGAGATTGCCAGGGATCATGGTGTATCCGTGCAGATGATCCGGATCAGGTTGCTCAGGTTCTTCGGGCAGGAGGCGGAAGCCTCATAAAAAAAGCCGGAGCATAAGCCCCGGCTTGAACTGACTTTGTCAAATAATCATGTGTTGGATGAGAACAGCGTTGAGAAGAACTGTGTATAGAAGTTCTCCTGATGCTTGCTGCTGTTCATGACATTGTAGGCAGTGTCATAGACCGGCTGAAGCGGAGCATAGTAGCTGTAGAGCATCGAAGTCACATAAGCATTGTTTTCGTCCTCTGTGTTCTTTGCTGTAACCTTGGCTACGATGTATGAGCTGTCATCTGCCTCAGGTACGGGGATGGCTCCGGTGACATAGCCTTCATCAGCTGCGAAGAGCTCCTTGGAGACTGCCTCGTCCTTGGCGGCTGAAGCAAGATATCCGAGGCTGTCGTATGACTCGAATCCACCGAGGTACTGGCTGCCGCCGATGTTGTTGGACACGCCGTTTACGGAAACAACCTCTGCATTGACGGAATCTGCAGCAGCTGCGAAGTCTGTCTGGGCCTGAGCTGTTGCCAGACCTACTGCAGTCTCGATGTACGGAGCAACCTCTTCATGGTTGTTCTGGTTGATGTAGTACTTGACTGACGAGAGGGTCTCGGCGTCTGAGTAGTCTGCTGCCTCGAAAGCGGTATCGAGCCTGTAGATGGTGTATCCCATCGGGCTGGGAATGGGCTCTGAATATGTGCCGACCTCAAGTGCCTTGATCTTCTCGATATCGGCCTCGTCATTGAGGTTGGTGAGCAGTGAGAATACTGCGATTGTTCCGACTGAACCGCCGCCGGAAGCATAGGAATCCTCGGAGTAGGTGAATACTGCGTCAGCCCACTGTGTTCCGGAGTTGAGTGCTTCGTAGGCCTCGTTGATCTTATCGGTGGTTGTTGCGCTGAGGATGGAGAGACCCATTCTGTCGAACAGACCCTCGTTCTCCGTTGCATATGCAACTGCCAGATCATCGGGATAGGCGTTGTAGTTGATTACGAAGTAGTCGAAAGAGCTTGTCTTCTGTGCAATCTCGGAAACGAAATCGGATTCCTGCTGGGAAACGATTGTTGTCTGGAGATCGGAAAGAACCTTGTTGTACGGATAGTAGGC
>JAGCUM010000059.1 GCA_017962865.1 Spirochaetales bacterium | reverse complement strand
CGATGATATCCAGCCTTCCAGCCGTCGCTTCCCGTATGTGGCATTTAAGCCCAACCGCGAGTGCGGAAAGAACATCCTTGAGATCAAGGGTCTTACAAAGGTCATCGACGGACAGAAGGTCCTTGATAACCTCAATCTCCTTGTGAACAATGGAGATAAGATTGCATTCGTCGGTCCGAATCACTTTGCAAAATCAGTGCTGTTCGAGATCGTCACCGGCAATATGCAGCCCGATTCCGGTGAGTACCTGTGGGGTGTCACGACCAGCCAAGGATACTTTCCGAAGAACAACGACGCACTCTTTATGGAAGACATGAGCATCACCGACTGGCTCGGACAGTTCGTCGATGATGCAGACGAGACCTACCTGAGATCGTTCCTGGGAAGAATGCTGTTCTCCGGTGATGAAGCGCTCAAGAGCTGCAAGGTCCTTTCCGGAGGAGAAAAGGTCCGCTGTGTCCTTGCAAAGCTGATGCTCGAAGGTGCCAACTGCCTGATCTTCGATGAGCCGACCAGCCATCTAGACCTTGAAGCCATCCAGAGCCTCAACAACGGCCTTATCGATTTCAACGGTGTTGTGCTGTTCAATTCCCATGACCATCAGTTCGTGGACTCAATTGCAAACAGAATCATCGAGTTTACACCCAAGGGACTTATCGACCGCTACATGAAGTTCGACGATTACATGTCCGATCCTGCCATCAAGGCCCTGAGAATGGAGATGTACGGCTCCAAGAATGCAGTTGCACTCTGAGGATTATTATGACTGACCGCATACTGGGAATAGATATAGGCAATACCAATATTTCCATCTCGATTCATGATGGGAATTCCTGGAGCCCGGAGAAAAGGGTAAAGACACGAAGCAAGAAAGCCGTACCTGAAGTCAAGGCCATCCTAAGCGAAATCAGATGTGATAAGGCTGTTCTCAGCAGTGTTGTTCCCAATCTTACGGGTTCCATCATAGAAGCTGTCAGAACCATCGTCGGCATTGAACCTCTTGTAATATCAAGAGATATCGAAACAGGTCTTGTAAAGGAATCAATACCGGAAGAACTCGGTGCAGATATCCTCTGCAATCTGATTGCCGCACACAGCATCTATCCCAATGAATATGTGACCGTTGCCGATTTCGGTACTGCCTTCACGACGGAGACGGTATCTCCCGATGGAAAAGTACTCGGTGTAACGATCGGTCCCGGAATGATGACTTCCGTCAAGGCTCTCTTCGAGAATGCAGCCCAGTTGCCTGAAATCAGGCTGGATATTCCGGAAACAGTTCTGGGACGTAATACCGTTGCATCCATCCGTGCAGGTGTTATCTACGGATTCATAGGCCAGCTCAAGGGTATTGTGGATCAGATCGAGAAGGAAGTAGGACACAAGGTCATTGTCGTTGCCACCGGAGGCTTCTCCCGCTATCTGGAAGGAGCAATCTATGTCAACAGAGCCGATGTCGGGTTTACCCTCGAAGGTGCACGAATCGCCTGCCTTCTCAACAGCTGAACATGGACAGATACGAAACATACGCCAATACGATTGTAAAGGATCTCCTCTCGCTGAGAGTAGGTGATGCTCTGTCCATCAACACCGATGAGAAAGATGTTGAGTTTGCCAAGACAATAGCCAGAACTGCTCTTCCGATCACCGATGTCACGGTAAAGATCGTCGTAATAGAGAAGGGTAAGCCCCATCAGGTCCTGGAATTCGATCCGCAGCCTCCGGCACATCTTCCTACCGGCTATGCGATGCTGAGACTGTCACACAAGGGCAGGCGTAACATTGAAGGCAAAATCCTTGATATCGTGGTGGAACCGACCGATATGGGAGCAATCCAGAAACTCGGACATCTTGCCGAACCTGTCGTGCTAGGCAGAAGGATTGCTGTTCCATGGTGTGTGGTCGATGTCTTTGATGAGGACGACATCGAATCCTGGCTGGCCCTGGAACGCAAGATAAGCTACAACATCGCCAACCTGGGACTCGTTTCCGAATACAGGATGCAGCGCCTCAACGAGAGCGAAATAGTCAGCATGAGGATTTCAGGCGAGGAAACGGATTTCTCTTTCGATATTCCCGAGCAGTCGCTGTTCTGCGGCGGAAACCATGAGCTTTCATCGGGAAGGCAGTTTCTCAGCAGCATGGACTTCGACAGACTCAGCTTCTTGGTAGACAGGAAGTCCGCAACCGGATTCTTCACCGCTGATGTGGAAGTCCTGGGCAAGAGCCAGAGAGTACGCTTTGAATTCGAGAACGGCTATCTCATATCCCATAGTTCTAGCGCCGAATTAGACAGGCTGCTTTCCTTTGATGACAATCTCAGAAGGGTTGGCTATATCTCGCTTATGGACAAGGAGATAATCGTGTACCTCGGCGGTGCCGTCACGGATGCGCTTCGCATTCTTCCTTCAAGTGAAGAGGAACTTCCGGATTTCTTCAATACAAGTCTGTACACGCTCAGATGCGTTCTTCCATCCGACTGTGATGTAGATGCAACTGATCTCAGGGGTATCGGCCTGAAACTGATGACGGACGGCCTTTATACGGAATGAAATATTTCGTGAAATAATTGCGAATTAGTGTGGACAAAGTCCTCACGTAATGATAGATTGCAAAGGATTCTTGAGCCGAAGGGCAGAGGGGGTGAGTTATATGGCATACGTTAAAGTCGATGAGACTGAACCACTTGAGAAAGCTATCAAGCGTTTCAAGAGAATGGTTGAGAAGGAAGGCGTAATCCGCGAGTTCAAGATGCGCGAGTACTTCGAGAAGCCCTCCGCAATTGAGCACCGCAAGAAGAAGGCACTTGCTCGCAAGCAGATGCTGAAAGTCAAGAAGATGCGCAATTCCAAGGCTTATTAATTTCAGCCAGTGCCGTATTGCACACAGGGACATCCGAAAGGGTGTCCTATTTGTTATATAAATACGTAAAATGCAACACAATGCTATTCATTTGACTTGTTATACACTTACAAAGTATAATTATTCGTAACTTAATAGTCTCGGAGGATTGAGGGATGAGAAAGACAATGATTATGTTGTTCTTCCTCGTTGTTGTTTCTCTGTGTT
>JAGCUM010000058.1 GCA_017962865.1 Spirochaetales bacterium | reverse complement strand
ATGTTGAAACCATTGCGCCATACATATCACCCACGTCCAAGACCTTCAGCGTGAAGCTCAGTCTGGATGGAGATGTCTCGATCTTCAGGCCCGGCATGTACGTGGATGTGACTCTCGTCTACAACACCTACGAGCAGGCCCTGGTCCTGGACCAGAGGGCCAGGAATACCGACGGTTCCTCATACTACTACGATCCCGAAACACAGACAGCACGTCATGTGGTTCTGGATGTGATTGCAGCAGACAACGAAAGGTTCGTCATCGATGAGAAGTGGGCGGACACCCTGTTCATAGTGGACGGGCAGGGAACGGTTCTGGACGGACAGAAGGTGAACGCGATATGAAGATTTCCCGCTACGCAGTAAAACACCCTGTAGTCATAGCCATGATTCTCATTGCCCTGGTTGCCTTCGGTGTCTACTGCCTTCTGAACATGGGAATGGAGTTCATCCCCGACATATCCCTTCCCGAGGTCGAAATCATCACCGTGTATCCCGGTGCCTCCGCAGAGGATGTGGAAACCGATATCACGAAGGTCCTGGAGGATGAGCTGGTTATCCTGCCTTATTTCAAGAGCATGAGCAGCCAGAGCAACAACTCCTACAGCTGGATCACCATAATCTATCAGGACGGGGTGGATGTCTACGAGCAGCTTACCGAGCTGAGGTTCCGCCTGCAGCAGCTTCGCTCGAGCCTTCCGGACGACGCCCATGACCCGATGGCCATCGTCGGAGGAGCAACCATGCTTCCCATCATGCAGTTCGCAATCATCGGAGGACCCGACACCGGAAGGATCACCCAGTACATAAACGAGACCCTCAAGCCCAAGCTCACACCCCTCGACGGGGTTGCGGGAGTGGAAATGTACGGAGCTGCCGAAAGCAGGATAAATGTGAAGCTGCGCATGGACGATGTTGCCAGCAAGGGCATAAGCGTCCTGCAGATCTATCAGGTTCTCAATTACTCGAACTTCACGGTTCCCCTCGGAAAGGCCAACTACCAGAGCCACACGATCAACGCAAAGTACGACGGAACCATAGAGGACCTCAAGGAGCTCGAGAACCGGCCCGTGGGAATGGGAAGCGATGACGTCATGGTCTGCCTTCGCGACATCGCGGATGTCAGCATCATCTATCCGCAGGCCTCGACATACTCCATCAGCGAGGGCAGCGACCTGATAATGGTATCGGTCACCAAGCGTGCGGGCGGAAACACGGTACGCATCAACTCCGAAATCAAGAAGGTCCTCGAGACCCTCGGCGACGATACCGACGGGGCTCTTTCTTACCGCATCTTCTCGGACGATTCCAAGAGCATCAAGGAATCGCTGTCCAACGTCCTGAGTTCAGGTCTGCTGGGAATAGTCATAGCCGTCGTGGTTATCCTGCTGTTTTTGAACAACGGAAGGGCAACCATAGTAATCGGAGCCTCGATTCCGCTTTCCTTCCTCTTCACTTTCATAGCGATGAGGCTTTTCAACCAGACCATCAACCTCATCACGACCGCAAGCTTCGTCGTTTCGCTGGGAATGGTCGTCGATGCCTCGACCGTCATGCTCGAGCAGATATCCAGGCATCTGGGTCGCAAGGACCTTTCAGTCGACGATGCCATCATTCTGGGTTCCGATGAGGTCGGTTCATCGATTGTCGCCTCCGCAATGACCACCATGGTCGTTTTCATCCCGATCATCTTCCTTAACGGAATGGTCGGAATGATTCTCAACGGCTTTGCCACTGTCCTGGTGCTCTGCATAGGAGCATCGCTTCTGGTTGCCATAGTAGTCGTTCCGTTCATGGTCAAGGCCCTGATGTCAAACCGCAACAGGGAACCGAAGAAAACCGTATTCATGAAGCTCATCGACAGGCTTGAAGACAAGTACAGTTCAGCCCTCAAGTGGAGCCTCGTGAACCGGAAATACGTGATCTTCCTTCCGATAGCCCTGCTTCTCATCTCCTTCGTACTTGTTGCGAATCTGGGTTACAGCTTCATTCCATCGGTCGATACGGGCGAATACTACATCAATTTCGCTTTCCCGCGCGGCTATGACATGGAGATGACCAAGGAGAAGACCATACAGGCCTCCGAGATTGTCAGGGAACTGCAGCCTGAGGTCGACGGGATTGCACTGTTTGTCGGAATAAGCGACGGAATGGGAGGAGGAATAACTTCAACCCCGAACCTCTCCTATATGTACATAAAGCTCAAAACCGACAGGAAGAGGAATGTCCACCAGCTGATAAACGAGGCTCAGAAGGAGCTTTCGGCCAGAATCCCGGATTGCACCGTAACGACCACAAACGGCGGTTTTGACAAGCTTGTTTCCTATATTTCAGGTGGTGGTGGCTACAAGTTGACCTTAGTCGGAACGAATCTTCTTGATCTCTATCAGGAAGGAGAAAGGCTCAGGACCTTCCTGGCGACGGACCCTGATGTGACTTCCACCGAGATTTCGACCAATTTCGACGAACTGCTTCTTACCATAGATATGGACAAGGGCAAGCTCAACTCCCTGGGAATCACCAGCTTTGAAGCCGGCATGGTGAGCGCAATCCTCTTCAACGGTGTGGATATGGGCAATATCAACCTCAACGGAGAGGAGAGGACTTCCATCCATCTTGAAAGCGATATCGCCGAAGGTTATGTCGATACTGCCATGCTCGGACGCATGCCGATTTCCACCCTCGCAGGTTCCACCGTCTCGTTCGAGGAGCTCGGAGACCTTGCGATCGAGAGTACCGTCTCTTCCATCAGACACACCGACAGGTCGCTTTCGGTGACAGTCGGAGCAACTCTGGTGAGCGAGGATGCCTCGGGAGTATCCTCCAGAATGTCCGCCTATCTTGCGTCCGAGCCCCTGAAGAAGGGGATAGATACCAAGTCCAGCGGAAGAATCGGCCTGATCGAAGACAGCATCGTCGCAGTCATCACTGCGGTCATAATCGCAATCTTTTTGCTGTATTCGGTCATGGTCATCCAGTTCGAGCGCTTCAGACAGCCTCTGATCATCATGGTCAGCGTTCCGTTCTGTCTCATCGGCGTAATCGTCAGCCTGCTTGCATTCGGCAGTTCCATAACGCTGATGAGCGTCGTCGCCCTTGTCGCCCTGGCAGGAACGGTCGTCAACAACGCCATCATACTGATCGACTACATCAACCAGCTGCGCGACCGCAAGAGGGCAGCGATCATACTGGGTGTGGAAGAGAGCCTCATCGATAAGCCGGGCAGCCCATACACCCAGGAAACAGGCCGCGGAAAGCTTCTGGGACTTTCCAGGGAGGAGAGGATCCTTGCCCTGAGCATAGTCGAGGGCGGTTCTTCCAGACTCAGGCCGATTCTGATTACCACACTTACCACTGTCGTGGGAGTCATTCCGATGGCCCTTGCCCTGGGCGAGGGATCGGAGCTCTATGCAGCAGTGGGACAGTCGATAGCCGGAGGCCTTCTGACCTCCACACTGATAACGCTCTTCATCGTCCCCGTAATCTACTACATAGGCGAGAGAAGAGTGCTGAAACGAAAATCCAGGAGGATGAAGAGGTCCAATGGTAAATAGAAAAACTGTCTTTTTGATTCTGTCTGTTCTGCTTGCACTTCTGCTTGCAGGTTGCTCAGTGGTATTCGAGGCCGGTATCGGCGGCAAGGTCGTGACTGCCAGCGGTACAGGCACCAGTGCCGTTTCCGATGTGAACGTCTTTGCCTACACCGACAAGGGCCTGAGGGACTCTGACTTCGACAAGTTCTGTGCAGGTTCCATCACACGTCCCAGCGAAGGTGCTGGCTATGTAGCCTCCACGACCACCAATAACAACGGCGAATTCGTCGTCAACAAGATCGTCTGGGAGTCGAACAAGTCCGAGTACGGCAAGACTGCCGACGTGAACAAGCTCTACCTGATCTTCTACCATGCCGACTACTACCCTGCAAAGGCCGAGGCCACCGTCATAAGCGGAAGCACCAATTCCAACACCGTCTACATCACCCTCGAGGGCAGCAGGAGCTACACGGCAATCAATCTCACCGCGTACGATGTCACCACCGGCAAGGCCATGACCAGCCCCTCGACGCTTGAATACTGGAAGGATGACGAGGCTGTCCATGATACGATAACCCTGACGGGGACTGCATCGATTCCCATTTCCTTTGCAAAGGATTCCACGCCGGACGTGACGTTTGTCCTCTCCAGTCCCGGTGACGGATGGAAGATGTGCGCAAAGGACGGAAGCCTCATCGAAAGCTTCACTGTCGAGGATGTGGAGGGGGGCTCGTTGAGGGTATCGCTCTACATGAAGAGCTATGAATTCACGCTTCCGGCTTTCAGCGGGGACATCGACGGCACCTACTCGACACTTCCCAACACGGACGATGTGGACAATGTCACGGTCAGACTTGCATATGTGGACAAGAACGATGCCGTACACTTCTTCTCCGAGACCGAGAGCGCTGAGCACAAGACCTACTGCAGCAGAAACGTAGTGGGCGACAACGTCTACTTCGAGCACGGACGCTTCTCCGAAGTAGGCTACAACGACAACTATTCGATAGTTATCAACCGGGAGAACTATCCCGACATCATCGACTGGGATGCATACGTCGGAACCGAGCTTTCCGTCAAACTCAGGCTCTATTTCGACTTCGCCGCACCCAAGTACTATGAATTCAGCTATTCGCCTCTCAAGGATTCTTCCCTGGGTCACATAAAGGATAATCTGGTTGCACGATGAAGAAGACACTGACAGTCATT
>JAGCUM010000057.1 GCA_017962865.1 Spirochaetales bacterium | reverse complement strand
GGTGGCTGGCAGAGGCGCCTGAGCATAGCAATGGCTCTGATCAGCGAGCCGCAGATCCTGTTCCTGGATGAACCCACTCTAGGTCTGGACGTCATTGCAAGAAGCGAACTCTGGGAAACAATCAGGGATCTCAAGAACAGGATGACGATCATCCTCACCACCCACTACATGGAGGAAGCCGAAGAACTGTCAGACAGGATCGGCGTCATGAAGGACGGTCATCTTCTGGCAGTGGGAACCGCTCAGGAGCTGAAGGAAAAAACCGGCGAGGAAAAGTTCGAAAACGCCTTCATAAAGCTTGTCACAGACAAGAGCGCAGGAGTTGCAAGATGAGAAAAATGCTTTCCTTTGCAGACAGAACCATGAAGGAAATCCTCAGGGACCCGCTTACACTGGGCTTCGGACTGGGATTCCCCATTATCCTCCTTTTGCTGCTTTCACTGATACAGGCCAATATCCCCGTCGAGATGTTCGAGCTCACCCGCCTGACTCCCGGAATAACAATCTTCGGACTTAGCTTCATCACGCTGTTCTCGGCTCAGCTGATTTCCAAGGACAGGACGAGCTCTCTTCTCATAAGACTCTATACCACCCCGCTGAAAGCCACCGACTTCATCCTGGGTTATCTTCTGCCCATAATTCCTCTGTGCCTGGCACAAACGGTAATCTGCTACATTGTAGCGCTTATTCTGGGCCTGCAGTTCAATATCAACATAATCTGGGCCATCCTGATGAACCTTGTTCCGTCGTTCTTCTATATCGGACTGGGCCTTCTCTGCGGAAGCGCACTGACGGAAAAACAGGTGGGAGGCATTTGCGGAGCACTGCTTACAAACCTCTCGGCCTGGCTTTCAGGAATCTGGTTCGATATCGAGATGCTGGGAAAGGTCTTCATGAGAATTGCGAACGCCCTTCCCTTCATCCATGCGGTTGAGCTGGAGCGTGCAATGGCAATCGGAGATTTCCAGGCGGCAATCCCCCATCCCTGGTGGGTGCTGGGCTATGGAATCGTCATAATGGCAATTGCCGTGGCGGTGTTTCTCAGACAGATGAAGAACCGCTGATATTCAGCGTGGCGTGGATCTCCCTATAATACTTCTCACCGTCACCTGAGAGAACCTCTGAAACGGAAGAAGCAAGCTCCGTATCCGACAGACAGGCAGTCACCATCGGGGAAAAACGCCTGCGCCTCTCTCCCAGGAGAGCAGAGATGATCTTTGCAGGGTCATCTTCATATCCGTCTACCAGATATGAGGCCACGGCAGCCACATCGGTCATCTGCCTGTATGGGGAATCCGTTCGGACATATTTCTCCGGATAGCCGTCCTCTCCGTCATACCAGCGATGGTGTCCTAGGGCGATATCCGCATAATGCCGTGTAGATTCACGCGCTTTCAGATTCCCGTAGCCCGAGGAGCAGTGGAGCATGAACATCCGGAATTCGCGGTCCAGAAAGCTCCTGACTTTCAGCGTGCGGTTGACATCCATCTTCAGCTGCCCGAAATCATGGAAAAGCCCGCAGTCGCGTGCATAATCCATTATTGCCTGCCTCTTGTCCGAGCCTTCGGGAAGGTCTTCCAGAATCGGAAGCCCGTCGAAAAATGCCGGATCTCCGTCAAGAACCGCACCGCAGAGCAAGGCCATGACATCACCGGTTTTCCTGGAGTTGACGTAGAGGTCCGGTGCGAACTTCTGCATCATATGCGTTACCAGCTGCTTGTATGACACCGCCCCTTCTATCTCGAAGAAATCCGAGACTATCAGGATTATGTCGTAGAGGAACGTATCAGAAAACTCCTCCACGGGAAGCGCCAGAATCGTCTTGTACATCCTTTCGTATGCGCTTGAGGCGAAATCAATGCAGTGCCTCTCTTTCCGAAGCTCCGGATGGCGCTTCAGCAGCCTCCCGTAATAGATGGGAAGCTGGATGTTTCCGTAGAGCCCGGAAGTATCGATCTGCCCCGGCGGAGTCTGCTCTATCAGGCGCTCAATCCTGACCATCGTGGTCCTAAGATCCACATAACCGCATGTAAACTCCATCTCGTAATATGGCCACAGCCACTTGATGTTGGGATTGGCGGAAGCCTCCTCGGTCTTGAATACCTCATAGCAGGAATCCAGAATCAGGGCCAGTTCCTCGCCGGTCAGATCCTCCCGCGACATGGCCGACCTGTTGGAGCTCATCTGCTGGTGCACAGCACGCAGGAAGCGGTCCCACGGCAGAGACGGGGCAACGGTCCTGTAATGCTCATCCTTTATCACGTTGAGCATCCTTGAGCTGGCGGTCACCTTGCGCTTGGAACCCCTCACGCAGATTGCGATGTTGTGAAGCGAACGCAGAATATAACCGCGCGTGGTATCATCTTCAATCTCATCGAAAAACCTCAGATAGGCCGATGCCTCCGTGAACACCATCTCATTCTCGAAGTAGAACGAATTGGCTTCCGCGTCATCTATGCCCATGACCATGCGGTCCAGATAGAAAAGGCCCATTCCGAGTTTGTAAAGTTCCCTTATTATCCCGTTTCGGTCCTTTCGGATCCTGCAGAGACTCAGAAGAGCATCGTGTATGGTTACGCAGATTCCGCGGTCGAGGTTGTTTTTCCAGTCCAGAAGGGCATCGGCAAATTCCTCAAGACTCCGGATCCGGTCTTCAGAGGCCGAGAGCAGATTGTCAAGCGAAGGAAACAGCTCCGCGTTAAGGATTTCCATGTTCCGCTGCTTCAGCCGTGCTGCTCTGACGGCCTTCTCCCTGACGGTACGGAACCAGACCCCGAAATCCTCCGAGGACCGGATTCCCGTCTGTCCCAGACCGAGAATCTCCTTGGTGTTTCTGATGTATTCTTCCTGATAAGGCAACAGCATCGCAGAGTCTCCGCCTTACAGGTGTCTCAGAACATGCATCACATTGTTGATGTCTATGGGCTTTGCAATATGTCCGTCCATTCCGCAGGACCGGGCTTTGGCGATATCCTCGGCAAAGGTGTTGGCTGTCATTGCATAGATGGGCACGGTTTTCCCGTCTTCCCTGTTGCTTGCACGTATGCGCGAAGTGGCCTCATAACCGTCCATGACCGGCATCTGGATATCCATGAAAATGATATCATAATAGCCTATTTCTGAACCTTCGAATATTTTTATTGCCTGTTCCCCGTCTTCTGCGGTATCGACTGTGGCTTTTGTAGTCTGCAGGATTTCAAGCGCTATCATCTGGTTGATAAGATTATCCTCTACAAGAAGGATGTGCTTGTCCTCCAGATTCGGCATTGAGGAATCCTCCTGTCCGGACTTCGATTGTCCTGCCACGCGGTTGAGTCCGTTGATCAGGGACTTGCGGAAAAACGGTGCGGGAATGAACATCTGGATTCCGCTTCTTATGGCGCGGTATTCGATTTCCTCCCAATCCGCATCGCTGACAAGCACTATGCTGAGATCCGGCTTCACCTTGTGCAGGTAGCCCGAGACATCTATGACGTTCCCGCTGTTTTCCAGCACACATCCGATGATTGCAATGTCATAGCCGTTCCCGCTGAAGTCGGCTTCCGTAACGGAGGAAACGGCCTGAGCAGCTGAAGGAACTATTTCGTATGCCAGGTCGAACTGGTCGAAGATCTCCCTGTATCGCTCCGAAAGCTTTGAATCGGACTCGATGACAAGTATCCTCTTGCCCGCGAGGTTCTCGGTCTCGACCTTTATCTTCTCGAACTTCAGCGGAATGTCCACTCGGACCTCGGTTCCGACACCGACTTCGCTGTCTACGGCTATGGTTCCCGACATCGCCTCGACGAGGCTCTTTACTATGCTCATTCCCAGTCCAGAGCCTTCGATCTTCGACACCGTGGAGTTGTTCACTCTCTCGAACGGAAGGAAGATCCTGGAGAGGAAGTCCTTGCTCATTCCGATTCCGTTGTCGCGGCAGATGAAGGACAGCAGGCATGAAGAGTCATTCACCCTCTCCGAGATGGTTACCGTGATGCTGCCTTCGTCCTTCGTGTACTTTATGGCATTTGTGATTATGTTCGCATAGACCTGCTTGATTCTGAGTTCATCTCCGTAGAACTGCTCGATTTCGATATCATGCAGTTCCAGCTTCCAGTTCT
>JAGCUM010000056.1 GCA_017962865.1 Spirochaetales bacterium | reverse complement strand
GATTTCCCCATTCTCCCTCTTGAGCGGAATCTCCTTCACACGGCCGTCGTCGTACACCATGTAGATGCGTGAGGCTTCGCTTCCGGGATAGTAGCCGCAGATGAGAGTACATTCCTCGCCGTCCAGATAACTCACACCCTGCGGCGTGAATCCCTTTGAAAGATCGGGAATCAGGACACCCTTCTCGGCCTGACGTGAGAAATCGGGATAAAGGATCCATTTCCCGAGAAGCATGGCAACACCGTAGACAACAAGAATTGCAAAAACAACAAATGCCAGAACAGAGAGTATCCTTTTCAATAAGCGCATGAGGGCCTCCGCTTTCGATTATAACACAGAGCTGATTTTGTCGAAGAAGGAAGCCCAGGAGCCGTCCTGCCTGTAGAAAACCGGAATGCTCTTGTCTTCGATTCTCGAAGGAATCTGGTACAGACCCTTGCGGTAGACCTTGCCGGTAAAGAGATGAACCCAGTTTCCTTCCGGAAGGCAGACATGGCGGCCTTTTGCACCCTTCTTCAGAATCGGGGCGACAAGGAGCTCGGACCCCAGCATATACTGGCTGACGCAGTTGCGTGCCCAGCTTTCGGAGCTGAACCAGTTCATGGGACGCATTATTGCAAGGCCCTTGTCTCTGTTTTCCTCTTCACAGAAAACGATGTAGGGCTTCAGGTTTCTGTGTAGGTCTGACCAGTAGGCCATGTATGAAAGAGTGTCGTCATCGGAATCGAACTGCCAGTTGGTCTGCGGCCTGTTGCCCTCATGGGTCCTCATGACCGGAGAGAAGCAGCTCATCTCCGTCCATCTGAGCAGAAGTTCCTTGGTTCTCCTGAGCCAGGCAACCGTCGTGTATCCGCCGATATCGCTGAAAGAAATCCCGTGGCCGCTGTATGCCAGAGAAAGGGCTGCCGGAATCACGGACCCGATGCCGTCATCGCGGGACCAGTCCACGTTCTGGTCTCCTGCCCAGATGCTCTGGGCATAGCGGGGGCTTTCGGCATTTCCGCTTCTCATGAAGAAGATGACCTTGTCCATGTTGCCGGTTTCCTCAAGGGCCTCACGGTTGAGCCTCGCCCAAAGGCCGGGCCACATGTTGTGGGCCTCGGTACCGCTTACACCGCTGTAGACTACAGCATCGGTCGGAAGGTACTCGCCGAAATCAGCCATCCAGCCCTTGCAGCCGAATGCGATCATATTCTCCTTGATCTTGTTCTTGTACCATTCGAAGGCTGCGGGATTGGTAAGATCGACATGACCGCAGTCGAACTCCCCGAAATCAATGAAATAGTCTTCCCCCGCACTGTTCTTCACCAGATAACCGTTCTTCACTGCTTCATCGCAGAGGCTCTTGCCCTTGATAAGATAGGGATTGATATAGGATGTGAAACACACTCCCTGCTTCTCGAGATCAGGAATCCAGGCATCCAGTCCCGGGTACATCTCGGGGTTCCATTTCCAGTTCCACAGCACGCGCTTGCCGAAGGAAGTGACTATCTTTCCGGACCAGTCCTGCGCCCACAGGGCACAGACATTCACGCCTGCAGCCTGCGCCTTTTCCAGCTTGCTCCGGACCACATCGGTTCCGCCCTGAACACCCAGAATCATACCGTCATGGACCCAGTCGGGGAGAACCTCCTGCCTTCCCAAAAGGAGGCTCACCTTGGAAGCGGTGTCCTGTAGAGAATCTCCGAAGCCAAAAACTATGCTCTTAGGCAGACTATAGGACATTATTCTGTGGCAATCATGCTTTCTGAAATCAAGCACCCCGTAGTCAAAGCTTTCAACATGCACGAAATAGTTGTCGCTGGAGACGAATGTCGGCTGAGGGTAATAGGTGGTGTGATATGCACCTCCGGCCCTGTCGTGTAGCTGCGCAAGGATGGTCAGGGGCCTGAAGTATCGTCTTCCCACTCCCTGCTCCCTGGTTATGATCGGGAACCTATGACCCCTGAGATTGAAACAGGAATACTGCTCGCCGCCTCCGTAGACCGCCTCATTCTCTGATGCGGACAGACAGATGAGGAATCTGTTCCGATTTCCGCGGACAAGGAAGAAGGACAATCTGACAAAACCGTTTTCCTCAAGAACATCCATTCTGATTTCGGTATCCGCACCGCTGTAGACAACAGTACTTCCTGATGCAGAAGTACTGAGCGGAATCCATTTGATCTTCTTTTCCCGGACCTTGAAGTTGCCCCTGTACATCGAGATATCGGAACTTCCGTTTCCGACTGAAATCCGAGGAACAGGTACAATCCGCCCTCCCTCGGTCCTGATGCCTTTGTTGCCGTCTATTTCAATCATGACCTTCCCTATATCAGCATGAAGATGCCTGTCAGAAGCAGGCAGATATACACCAGCAGCGTAAAGAGTTTCCCGCTGACCTTATCAACTGCGAGATTGCCGAGAATCAGCCCTGCAATCACGAACGGAACCATTATCAGAATCGTTTTCAGAATTTCGCCGTCAACCGATCCGTCTGCAATATAGCTTACGCAAAGAATCGTATTCAGTGTAACCCAAAGCAGGCAAAGTGTGGTACGGAACCTGTCCTTCTCCCTGATGGCGGTTGTGGCATAGACGATGGCAAGCGGCCCGCCGGAAGAGAACATTCCGTGCACGAGACCCGCGCCCACAAGCGCCAGATAGGAATACCAGGACACTGCCTTCGGTTCTTCATCCTCAGCATTCTTCCTGCCTGTCCGATAGTATTGGAACAGACGGAAAGCCGATACGAGGATGATGAAGACTGCAAGGATCCTCTTGAGAACAGCAGAATCCACCGCGCCCTGAAGAAGCCGCCCCACAAAAAGGAAAGGCAGCATTATACCGACTATGATCAGATAGTTCTTCCAGTCGATTGCCTTTCGGTTGCGCAGGACCACCGAAAGCTGCGGCACCATGGCTACGAAGGTCAGGGCTACGACTCCCGTATGCATTCCCAGAAGCGAAGTCACGAAGGACACCGCAATCACGGTGCCTCCGAACCCTGTTATGACTTCAAGAGTGAATGAGCAGAATACAATCAGACCGCAAAGAAGAACATTCTGCATCTCAGTCTATGGGAACAACCTTTCTGTTCTCTCCCAAAAGGCCAATGTGAACGCCCAGACTTACAAGCGGTTCCCAATCCCTGTGGGTGATCATGTACTTGTTCGACATGTGAAGAATCTTGGATTCAGGGTCTCCGTTGGACTGTATGGCAGCCTTCAGCTCAGGATCCAGAGACCTGTTGGTACCCATCGGCAGAATTATCACTGTCTTGTAGCCCCGACTGTCCACCTTGCAGGGGGCAAGATGGAGGATTTCGGGCTTGAGGAGGAATGCGCATCCCTTCGGTATGTAGAAGACCTCTGCACATGAGGAATCCACATGGTCGAAGTCCACAAGGTCCTCGGGCAGCATCCACCACATCAGGCAGTCCGTAACAGCTATCGTGAGTTCGGGACCCTTGTGGTATTCGCTTCCGTTCATCGAGAAGTTGGGACCGTTGCAGTACCCTCTCTGCGGTACAAGTCCGCCGTAGTACGCACAGAGTGCGGTATCGGTCTCCGGGGTATGGAGCTCGGGGATGTCGGCGACATAGGTATTGCGCTCAGGTATGACTGTATTCTCATCGATATAGGCGGCAAGCCTCTCGAAAACCGGGGAGTCCACAAGCCTCGCATAATGTGAGAACAGAGGTTCGTCCACGGTGTGGATCACAAGACCCGGGTTCTTCTCCCTGAGCTTCTCAAGCCTGGTCATAGGAGCTCCTCCAGAAGCGGATAGATATTCTCCTTAGTGGCCACGGGAAGCTGGTTCCACATCTTGGGATCATCAAAGGAACGCTCGAAGTTCGCATCGATCTCTTCGTTTGAAAGAGTGATTCCGAGATCCGAAAAACGTCTCGGCTGTCGGAGAAGAGGACTACAATGCAGCCCGAAAGATGCTTCACGCTTCCTGCATGGCAGGCATGGCCTTCAATCTCACAGGTACCGCCGCAGGCCATGCGCTGAGCTTCGTTCTCTCGGAGAGTTGGCATGTTCCGCACGGCACAGCCTGTGCATTCACCCTCAACGGGGTGTTCCGCCTCTCCTGGGAGATAGAGCAGACCCGAAAATGCCTTGCCGAAGTGGCAAAGCCCTTCCATCCGG
>JAGCUM010000055.1 GCA_017962865.1 Spirochaetales bacterium | reverse complement strand
TGGGCCTTGATGTCTATACCTGATTCAAGGATGTTCTCTTCATCTGTCAGCACGAGTTCGGCTTTTCCACCTCCGAAGAGCGTCGTAAACATCTCCTGGAAGTTTATGGAAATCTGTCCGTAGGTCTCCAGGAACATCTCCTCGCTTCTTCTTCTGATTTCGGCTATGACCTCTTCCAGATCGTTCTTTGCCTTCGTGAGGTCCTCGAGGTTCTTGCTGTAGAAGTCATAGTTCTTCTTGGCTTCGTTGAATTCCTCTTCCGCCATGTAGTTGATGAATCCAAGTCCTTCGATTCTCTTCTTGACGGAATCGAGTTCTGCCTTGAGTTCCTCATCGGAAGCGGTAATCTCGTGGTCGTTGAACTCCTTCAGGCTCTTCTGATAGTTGTCGAAGAAGTCGGTGAATATCTTCTGGATGCTTTCCTGAACACCTTTGATGTTTTCTTTTGCAGTAGCAATCTCAACGGCCAATTCCTGCTTGCGCTGGAACTTACCCTGGAATTCAGAGTTGTTCTGAGTCATTTCCTGGGTCTTCTGATCAATGGTCATGTTCAGGGCTGAAAGCTCTTCCCTGAGGCTTCGGATCATATCGAGGGTATCGGCCTTGCTGTTCTTGAGCTCGTCTATCTTCTCGAGAATCTCGTTGACCTTGCTCTCTTCAGCCTGGACTGCGGTATTTGCATCCGTGAAATCGAATTCCATCTGCTGCAGGCTTGTCCTGAGTTCCGAGATGGAGGTTTTCAGGGATTCGATACGAGCATTGAACTGGACTTCATCAAGCTCGAGGTCGCGCTGGTCGGATTCCTTGAGAATCAGCAATCTCGAAAGCCTTTCGTTTTCGGCCTGTAGGTCAGCTATCTTGTTGCGGTTCTCCGCTTCCCTCTCATATGAGGAAGCAAGTGCCTCGTCAAGCTTGCGCTTGGTCTCGAGGGTTCCTTCCGGGGATGTGAATTCATCGAGGAACGTAGGAATCGTACCGCTGTACTCCTGGAAAAGGCCCTTGATCTCATCGATCTGCTCGAGAATGGCTTCCTCGGTCTGGTCAACTGCTTCCTGGAAAACACTCTTGTCGAAGTCTACGGAAGCTATATCACGCAGGAAAGATACCTTCTGCTGGAGGATATTGCGGGTCTTGGTGAATTCTGTAAGGAGAGCCTTCTCTGCCTTGGCCCTCTGAGATGAGCTGTATCCGCTGCCCTTGATGTTCTCTTCAAGCTTGTTGGCGATATCGTTGGCAAGGTCACTTATCTGGGCTGTAATCTGGATTCTCTCTGCCGAGATTCCCTCATTCAGTTCGTTCAGCTCATCGATATCTACATGATGCATGACACGGTCGCTCTTGATCTTGAGAATCTCTTCCTTGGCCTTCTCTATGCTTTCCTGGGTAAGTCTCAGGTTCTCGGTTGTGTTCTCCAGGTCACTGATCTTCTCTTCGAGACGGATCTTGTCATGATCCATCCTCTCCTGAACCTGAAGAGCCTTGTCCTTGGCCTGTCTGGAGCGCTGGGAGATATCGCTGAACCTTTCGTTGAAGATTTCGATCGAGTAATTGAAGGAATTCACCTTCTCCTCATAGGCACGGACCTTTCCGGAAAGATCTTCCCTGGTGGTCCTCATTTCCTCGAGTTCCCGCTGCTGCTTGTCCAGATCTTCGCGGGCATTGGAGAGCGTTGATTCAATGGAATTCGATTCAATCTCCAGCTTATCCAGCTCATTCTGTCTGAAATCCTTGAGTTTGGTCAGAGACTGGACATAGGAAAGCTGCAGGTCAACCTCGAGCTTCTCTCTCTGGGCTGTAAGTTCTCGATGTTTGAGAACCTTGTCCAGCTGGACCTTTCTTGAGTTGTACTGGCGCTCGGCCTCTTTGAACAGCAGTTCGACCTGAGCCATGTTCTCGTCGGTCTTCTGGAGCTTACGTGCAGCCTCTTCACTCTGCTGCTTGAATCGGCTTATTCCGGAAGCTTCCTCGAAGATATATCTTCTGTCTTCAGGCTTCATGAGAAGAATCTGGTCGATCTTTCCCTGCTCCAGGATGCTGTAGGCAGCCTTTCCGACACCGGTATCCATGAAAAGTTCCCTGATGTTTCTGAGCAGGCACTTCTCGCGGTTGATGAAGTACTCGTTGTCTCCGTTTCTGAATGCACGCCTCTTTATCTCAACTTCCGTTGCATTTATGTTGAGGATTCCCGTCTCGTTGTTGAGAGTAAGTATAACCTCGCACATCGGCATGGGCTTTCTCTTGTCGGTACCGTTGAAGATGACATCCTCGCGCTTGCTTGCACGTATTGTGCTCAGGGCCTGAGTACCGAGAACCCACTTCACGGAGTCGACGACATTGCTCTTTCCGCTGCCGTTGGGGCCCAAGAGAGAGGTAATTCCATCTGAGAACTCGAATTTCGTCCTGTCTGCAAAGGATTTGAAGCCAAAGAGCTCGACTGATTTCAGAAACATATGTTTTTTATAGCATAAATCGCAGTATTTTTCCACAATGACAAAGCACCTGTTTTGCATTAAAATCAAGGCATGGAAAGCCAGTTGTCATTGTTCGAAGAACCTGTCTACAGCATCGTCATCGGAGCAGATGAGGCAGGTCGCGGTCCCCTGGCCGGTCCCGTATGCGCTGCAGCTGTCGTCCTGCCGTCAGACTTCCCCACAGAAATCCTGGCAGACTCCAAGGCCCTGTCCGAAAAGAAACGCAGCCTGGCCGAGCCTGTAATCAAGGAAAAGGCCATCGCATGGGCAATCGCATGGGGAACCCCGGCAGAGATTGATTCCATCAATATCCTCCAGGCCTCGCTTCTTGCTATGAAACGAGCCTATCTTCTTGTCAGACAACAACTTGAAGCCAAAGGCATCGAAGCGGAGATCCTTCTTGTGGACGGCAACAAACGCCCGGATGTCGACATACCCTGCAAAGCCATAGTAAAGGGCGATGCCACTGAGCCTGCGATAATGGCGGCTTCCATCCTTGCAAAGAATGCCAGGGACAGATTCATGGTCTGCGCTGCCAGAAGATGGCCTCAGTACGGCTTTGAAAAACATAAGGGCTACCCGTGTGCTTCACACAAGGCAGCCCTCCGTCAGTACGGACCATGTCCGATACATAGATTGACCTTTAAATACTGATTCAAACTACGATTTGTTAGTACAGAAGCAGGTATACATGCGTTTTGTACTAACTTCTTAGTATATTTCACCGGCATAAGCGGTATCGTACTAATTATTGTCGCTTTCCCTCTTGCTTGCGTTGATCTTCATGAAGTCAACAGCCTTCTGGAACTCGCGGATGAACTGTCCCAGATCCTCGGGATAGACAATCACGCTCTGGCGCACATAGCGGCCCTCATCTGCTGTTCCCTTGCTCTCAACGATGTTGAGGAACATGTCCCCCTTGTAGTTCTCCTTGACATTGAAGAAATACGTTCTGTCATTGGTAACGAACCTTGTTGAAAAAACCTCACCTCTCTGACCCATGGGGACATCTCCTTCGCTTTGATATAAAAAAACCACGCATGGCGTGGTCACTTAGCGCCCGACGGGAGTCGAACCCGCGTCTTCAGCTTGGAGGGCTGAGGTAATACCGTTATACCACAAGCGCACGTACTCTGTACTTATATTCAAAAACCCGAAATACGTCAAGTACATCAAAGAACGATTCTGGTGCCTGTTTCTCCGTTGAGAGCCTGCAGGGCCTTGTCCAGCGATGTAATCAGCGCAACCCTGCCCTTCTTGCTCTGTGCAAACTGCATGCAGGCCTGTACCTTGGGCAGCATGCTTCCCGGAGCAAACTGACCTTGATCAGCATATTCCTTTGCCTCTGCGACAGTCATCTCGGAGAGCCACTTCTCATCAGGTTTCCTGAAATTGACAGCTACCTTCTCGACTGCAGTCAGGATAATAAGGGTATCGGCATCTATGAGCTCTGCAAGCTTCTCGGAGGCATAGTCCTTGTCGATTACGGCTGGGGTTCCGTACAGAAGTCCGTCACGGCGTATGACGGGTATTCCGCCTCCACCTACGGTGATGACGACATTGCCTGCATCAATCAGTCTTTTGACTGTCTTTTTCTCTATGACATCTATCGGTTTGGGCGATGGAACCACACGTCTGTATCCGCGTCCTGCATCCTCGACCATGATGAAGCCCTTCTCTCTCATGAGCTTGGCGGCAGCTTCCCTGTCGTAGAAGCCACCTACGGGCTTGGTCGGGTTCCGGAAGGCAGGATCGTTCTCGTCTACCAGCACCTGGGTGACAACCGTGCAGACTTCCTTGTCGATTCCGCGCACTTCAAGCTCGTTTCCTATTGCATTCTGGAGATGATAGCCGATATAGCCCTGGCTCATTGCACCGCATTCCGGGAACGGCATATCGCTCTTGATGGCACCTGAACGTGAAGCAGTGGCAAGACCGAGGTTGATCATACCGACCTGGGGACCGTTTCCATGGGCAATGATAACCTCATTACCCTCCTGGATGAGATCCACAATCGGCTTGGCGGTCTCTCTGACCAGTTCCAGCTGCTCATATGGTGTATTTCCAAGCGCGTTACCGCCCAGTGCTATGACAATCTTCTTCATTGGACAATCTCCGTCAAGGATTTGCTAAATGAAGTATAGACCTCTCTGCAACAAAACGCAACAATTCAATTCCAGATTATGTAGTAATAGATATTCGAGGTATAGATGCCTGCAAGAGCGGAAGATACGGTCTCTCTGGTCATTAGGTCGTTGCTGTCAGCGTCCTTGACTTTATAACCTGCAGCATTCGTACTCGAATACGCACGTATATCATTGTTTCCATCAAGATCAAATCTGATGTAAACATTTGCCGCATAAGCAACAGAGTACACAGAAAGACTGTTTTTGTTGACCATCTGCTGTTGATTAAGATCTATTCTGGTACCTGATGATAAAGTGCTGTAAGACACTTTTCCATCGAATGCCTTCAATGCATTTCCCGTGTTTGATGATTCAGTATTGGTAACAAGGTCATAGTCTTTGACGACCACTTTATATGGGATGTAGTAAGAATTGTTGGCCGTTGTATTGACCAATCGGAATCCGGTAGACGATACATTATTGTAGTGCATATCTGCCGAGACATATACGGACAATCGCTGCAGCCAATCTTTATTGTTCTTTTTCTCTTCCGCCATAGTATAGATCTGCAGATCCGCTACCTTGATATCAGCCGTAGGCTGTTCCGTAGCAATACGTACAAGATCCAGATTCATGGACGATGGTTCGGGATTGACCTGAAGAAAGACGGTTTCATTGGATGGTTTGCTGACTCCGTAGTATCCTTTGACTGCGAATGTGAAAGAACCGTTGTGCCATTCGTTTCCGGATTCATTCACATTACAATTATTATCGGTACAGCGCCATGAAACATTGATTATTGCGATATAGTCATCGCCAGTGGCAAGATGAGTAAGATCTTCGGTAGTCAGTTCATCCATGCAGATGCACATGTCAAAGTAATAACGCTGGACTTTATATTGTGTTCCTCCCAGAGTTACATGGCTGAAGGTATTGTTTCCATTCCTCGGCATCGGAGGGGAATAGAGAACCGCATCTCCGTTCCGCGTATTGGGAACCCTCAGGTTATCGTCGTAACTGTTTACAAGGTCCGGCATGAAATTGTAATTGACGTCATCGCCGTCTGTTGTCCTTCTATATCTGGGTTTGATGGCAACAACAAAATTTCTGTATTTGCTGGGATCGCTCTGCGAGACAAACCTACCGTCTGTAGATACGGTGAATTCAAGGACATGATCGGTGAAAGCACAACCTATGTTTCCTATTACATTGGTTGCTTTTGCATAAGTGCCGTTTTCCCTGTCGCCGTCACTTGCACTCTTGTTATATGCTGTCCCGTATTTCGGAACATAGTACGCTTTCTCCAGATTGATTGCCAGAATGTTCCATCCGCTGCCGCCGCCACCATCTGAGTAATACCATACCCTTTCACTTCTATCCGTGACATCCGCGCAGACTGAAAAGAGAACCAGTAAAACTGTTATGAGTGCAATTGATAATCTTTTCATTCCGTACCTACCTCGATATATACGGTAGACCTGTACTGCCCCTCATATCTTACTTCGGAGGCATCTCTCAAGCGGAAGTAAAAGCCTCCGTTCTGAATCAGAATAACACCGCTTGGACTGCTGAGTAGGATATGAATCATTTCATCGGGAGAATCAATGTTCGATGTACTGAAGCAGGATGCAGTCGAGGATTCTCCACCTGTAATTGAGTAAGAAATACTTAGCTTGAAATCAATTGTGTGCGTGTAGTCGGTAGTATTGATCAGTTTGGTATGATAAATCCGCATGGTATAGTTTCTGTGTGTAGCCTCAAGATCGAATGACCCTATTCTCAGTCCCAGTTCC
>JAGCUM010000054.1 GCA_017962865.1 Spirochaetales bacterium | reverse complement strand
TATTACATTGTCACATAACCTGGGGCATAGGAAAAACACACGACCTGATGTTCCATCTCCCCAAGGACATGAAGTTCTTCCGCACCACGACAAGCGGCAAGGTCGTAGTCATGGGATCGAATACCCTGCTCTCCTTCCCCGGGGGAAAACCCCTGAAGAACCGCACCAACATAGTGCTCTGGCCCGGCGGAGACCGAAGCAGGGCATCATCGGACGGCTTCGTGATGGTCGAAACCCTCGATGATCTCTTTGCCGAGATTTCAAAGTATCCGACCGACGATGTCTTCGTGATCGGCGGAGCCATGATGTACCACACGATGCTCCCCTACTGCTCGCGCGTGCTGCTGACCAAGGTCGATGCAGACGGCGGTGCCGAGGTGTTCTTCGACAATCTGGACAAGCTGGAGAACTGGAGCATGACCGAGTGCTCCGAGCCCGAGGAGGACAACGGCTACACCATTCGCTTCACCACTTACACCAACGGCAAGGTCCTTGCCTTCGGAGACAAAAATGTTTGAAGAAGCCATCCGCGCCATCAGGGAATACGATACGATCATCATCCACAGACACAGGAACCCCGACGGCGATGCCATGGGAAGCCAGGCAGGCCTATATAATATTATAAAGGATAATTACCCGCAGAAGGCGGTATACATGGTCGGAGACTCCACCGCACGCTATGCCTTCATAGCCGGGCAGCCGATGGATGAAATCCCGGACAGTCTCTATCAGAACGCCCTTGCAGTCATCCTGGACACATCCGCAGAAGCCCTCATAAGCGACGGCAGATACACGAAAGCCTCTAAGACGCTGCGCATAGACCATCATCTTTTCATTTCCAGGATTGCCGATATCGAGATCGTGGATCCTTCCTACGAAAGCTGTGCAGGCCTCGTGACCCAGCTGGCCATCGAATGCGCCCTGAAAATCTCGTCCAAGGCTGCATCCGCCCTCTTTGCGGGAACGGTGACCGACAGCGGACGCTTCAGGTTCGACTGCACAAGTGCGGGGACCTTCAGGCGGGTCTCGTTCCTCCTTCAGGCGGGCATAGACACCAATGCAATCTACAGCAGGCTCTATACCACAAGCATCGAAGACCTCAGGCTCAAGGCAAAATTCGTGGAGAAGATCCGGTTCACGGAGAAGAATGTCGGCTATATCTACACCACTGCCGAAGAACTCAAGCAGCTTGGCATCAGCGCCTACACTGCAACCAGAGGCTATGTGAATACGATGGCGGACCTCGAGGGCGTGAAAGTCTGGGCTGCCTTTGCCGAAGGCGACGATGGAATTCTCTGCGAACTCAGATCCTCGGGACCCGACATCAACCCGATTGCGGTTAAGTACGGGGGCGGAGGCCACAAGAAGGCAAGCGGAGCCACCGTAAGGGACAGGGATACTGCACTGGCAATGCTCCGTGACCTTGATGAAATATCCGATAAATGATAATTGGAAACTGTATGAACTCTGAAAGAAACATAGAAAAAAAGAAAGCCATACTCGAGAAGATCAGACAGTATGAGACCATAGTCATCGCCCGTCACGAGAGACCGGACGGCGATGCAATCGGGTCCTCGCACGGGCTGGCGCGGATTCTGAGGATAACCTTCCCCGAAAAGCACATTCTGGTGGCAAATCAGGACAGCTCGCAGTACCTTGCATTCCTGGATACCGAGGAAGCTGATCCCAGCGGTATCGGTCTGGAAAATGCCCTTGGGATCGTCGTGGATACCTCCGGGCTGGAAAGATGCGCCAACAAGGAGATCGGCAAGGCCCGGGAGCTGATCAAGATAGACCACCACATCGATGTCACCCCCTACGGCGGGATTTCGTGGATCGAGGACGAGCGCTCTTCCGTGTGCGAGATGATTGCGGATTTCCAGTACACTTTCAGGGACAGCCTCAAGATCGATACCAGGGCCGCTACCCTGCTCTATGCCGGAATGGTCACCGACAGCGGACGTTTCAGATATTCGGAGACAGGCGGAGACACCCTGCGCCTTGCAGGATATCTTCTGGACCAGAGCGTGAACACACAGAAGCTGTATGCAAACCTCTATCTGGAGGAGTTCGACTTCTTCAGATTCCAGGCCCATGTGTTCGGGAAGATGAAGATCACGAAGAACGGTGTGGCTTACCTCTATGTGGATGATGCCATGCAGCAGCAGTTCCACCTCTCACGTGAGCAGGCCAGTTCCAGCGTGGATTTCATGAACAAGATCAGGGGCAGCCTCATCTGGCTTGCCTTCATCGACAACCCGGACGGATCCATCCGCGTGAGGCTGAGATCCCGCTTCGTCACCGTGGACAAGCTTGCAAACAACTACAGCGGAGGCGGACACGCCAATGCCTCAGGCGCAACCGTCTACAGTCCGGAGGAGATGCAGAAACTCATTTCCGATGCGGACGCGCTTCTGAAGAAGTACAAGGCAGAGAACGAGGGCTGGCTATGAGAATACTTGTAACCAACGATGACGGAATCAGGGCCCCGGGGCTCGAGATACTGGCAAACTGGGCGAGGAAACTGGGTGATGTTACCGTAGTAGCCCCCAAATCCGAGCAGAGCGCCAAGAGCCACAGCATCAACATCCGCACCCCGTTCGAAGTCAGGAAAGTCGACTGGCTGGATGGAATCGACTGCTACAGCGTGGACTCGGCACCTGCCGACTGCGTGCGCTTTGCAAACGACGGTCTTCACATGAAGTTCGATCTGGTTTTCTCGGGAATCAACAAGGGACTCAACCTCGGCGGCGATATCGCCTACTCCGGAACCGATGCAGCCATATTCGAGGCTGCCTACTACAAGTGCCATGCAGTTGCATTCTCCACCATCCCGGAGACCTTCGAGTGGGCTGAGAAGAGCCTGGATTACTGCTGGGAATACCTGCAGGACAAGCGCTATCTGGATTTCAATCTCCTCTACAACGTGAACATCCCCGCAGACTACAGGGGCATACTGCTCACGAGGCAGGGAAATGCTTATTTCAGGGATAGCTTCAAGGAGGTCGAACCCGGGCATTTCATTGCCTGCGGGTTCTCCACCTACAACGGAACGAAGAACCTCGATGAGGATCTGGATGCCGTAATGAACGGCTACATCTCAATCACTCCCCTGACGATCGACCGTACCGCCAGGGATGCATACAGACTGCTTTCGACGAGATAAGAATCACTTTTTCAGAACATGACGACATGCATGTAGATTTCTTCCGTGTACTGTCCGGGAGGAAGTTCGTTCTCATCTATCGGATTGCCGTCAGTGTCGTAGCCGGTCATCTGGATGTAGATATTTCCGTTATCCTGCCATCTCGTGTAGTGGGTCGATGGCTTCTGTCTCGTAACCTCGCCGTATATCTCCATGGAGTTGGACGGTATGGTGCTTCCGCTGACAGTGAATTTATCCGTACCGTCGAAGACAACGGTCCGATATTGATCCATTGAAGCGTTATACGCAGCAAGCTCCTGCTGATATGCGGCAATCTGCTCTTCCGTAGCGTTTTCCCCGGGTGGGGTCGGAGCAGAACCCGGATCCGTGCCGTTGCGGCGGTGCGGAAGCGGTCGGAAGTAGTTGTTCCAAAGGCCGTCTCCTCTCCCCGTAGTGGTGGATTCCATTATCACGTTGAAAGTCAGCGGCTTCACATACAGACCCTGCGGGTCTTTCACATGATGAAGCGCAAACCGGTCGCCTGAGTTGTATGCAGTCGATGAACTCGAGAGGAACAGGTAGGCCTTGTTCGTCTTGTCAGCGGAGGTTTTTGAAGTCGTGGTGAAATCGTATGTCGCTATCTGCTGTCGTGTATTTCTGGTTTCAATAAGGCCTGTCGCTCCGTCCAGACGGAAGTCGTTTGCAACTGTGTTCACGGTAAGGATTCCGACAATTCCGCTCGTACTGCCGCTTGAAACCGCATCTGTCTTGTAGAACCCCTCCAGATGGAACGGGAATGTCGTCGATGAGCCGTCGGTACAGCTGAGCGTTATCTGAAGATCCACCTTGTATGTGATGTTGCTGGGAAGCAACGGATACTCCACTCCGCTGAAGACGACCGTATCGGTCGAAGTATCAGCCTCGGGATCCATGACAAGACAGATGTCCCACCAAAGGTAGTCGTAACATGCGACTATGTTTTCAGGCATCGTCGTGGTGAATGAACCGTCTGCCTCTCCATGTGTAAAGGCCTGGTTTCCCAAATGAAGCGTGTATCCCGGAATGTCGGCATCCAAATCCCCTCCGCTTTTGGGTTTAACCTTTCCTCTTGCGAAGAGATCCAGTCCGAAAGGCCTCTTGTAGACACTTCCGTCCAGTGTGTAGAACCATTCTCCCGAAAGAAGCTCAACGGAAATCGTGACCGCTCCGTTGGCAACATACTTTCCTACATTGTAGCTTTTCGTCGTTCCGTTGGTCTGGGGAACCAGCACGGTGATATCGTCTACAGAGGAATCCGCATGTCTGGTACCCAGAATTCCGACGACTCCGAGTTCCTGCTCCCTGTAATAGTAGTCGGTGTTCCTTTCACCGTATGGAGGACTTTTGTATTCCTTGTAAGTAGCACCGGTCTTGTGCGAGAGATAAGCATTGGAAGCCAGATCAACCGTATATGATTCGTTGTACTGCCTTATGAAAGGCTGACTGACGGCCATGAGGGGCAATGAGGCAAATATCAATGTCAGGACAAGAATAGCTTTCTTCAATTCGAATCCCCTCCGGTAATCGTAATCGTTATGGTCGCCTGATACATACCTGATGCCCAGAGTGCCCTTTCCTCTGCGGTGTACGGTGTCCCCTCACTCTTCATCAGAACCACTCGCACAGGCTGATTCTGCGAGATGTACGGCATGTTCACCGGTCCCTCGTTTCCAATGATCCAGTTGTCCAGTATGTTTGCAGATATTTCCCCTTCGGAGGAATATGACCCTTGTGTAATCACCATGGGAGTACCGCTGTACACGTTGATGTTTCCGGCTACCATCTGACCCGAGTCTCTGTTGAAGCTGTTGAGTGCAAATGAAAGCCTGTAGTTGATGCTCGGTCCGTCCGTAACCGCTTGCCCGGCTGCGTTGCTTGTCTGCACCAAAGGTGTGGCACTTATGGTGAGATTGCGGTTTCCCGCATTGGTCATCACGGACCATGTGGCTATCCTGCGTCCGTAGCCCGCAGCCGGATCGGAGGTACGGGGCCAGACATCATTTCCCATCAGGTCAAACGGAGACCCCTCATAACCGTTGTTCTGGAGCATTTCGAACGAGACGTTCATGTACTCGCCCATCTGGGCATAGAGGGAGAACCCCTTGCCGGCTGCTTCATCCACATGGACTCCGGCAACAAGGGGAAGCATCATGATCAATGCAATGGAAACAAGCAGAAGCCTCTTCATCTCAATCCCCCTGTATGGTTATCCTCACGGTAGAGGTATATCTTGTATTCGGAAGAAGCTCCGAATACGTCGTTCCGATTGTCATCGAGAATACTGCCGTCGCATGGATTGCCGCCTCCGAGTCCTCTACTATCCCGGGCAGAACCCCGGAAGTCAGTGTCGGTATGTTCTGAACATCCTTCCAGTTGCCTGCCCATCCGTTTCCCGAACGCCTGTTCGACTGCGCCTTCGGAGTGAATGTAAGGTTCAGGCTTGCCCCGGCAGTAGTCGAGGCTGTAGCTGAAGTGATGTTACCGCCCGAGTTGTTTTTCAGTGTAATATCCATGCTGTAGCGGTAGCAGAGTCCCGTTTCATCCGAGAAGTATCTGTCATATGTTTCGCCGGTATCCTCATCGGTTACCGTGTCATGGTCTATCGTAGTCGTGGATGTAGACTCCTTCGTCCATGTCGCGGAGACCTTCTTGTTTCCCGTTTCGGCGGTCGAGATAAAAGGCGAGAACCAGATGGTCACGCTGATCGGGCTGCGCCTGTTGGAGTCAACCGTTACGGTGAGCGCGTTCGCCCACTTGTCCGATGAAAAGTCCGAATCAGCCAACCTGTCACTCAGTGATGACCCGAAAATCGAAGACTGTTTGGAATTGGATAAATTGATGTCGAATTTCATCATCGCTGAAGGCGGCAGTTCCTTATATGCCTCCATCACGCCCCCTGCGGTCGTGTTCGTCCAGACCGGATCGGAGAAAAGCGGGCAAAAGAGAAGAATCAGGATGGTCGAAAGGATGATCTTCTTCATGTACCGGTTACCGTCATCGTGATTTTGGCACTGAACCTTCCCGGAAGGTATTCCTCCAAATAGTCAATATCACCGAACTCGGTGCTTCCGGTGAACTGCAGCCCTACACCGTAGTACCATGTGTGGGATTCTCCCAGCGGGTGATTGGTCTTATCTATATTCCATGCGAGAGTAGCACTTTTGTTCGTGCCGTTGTTGTTGCTCGTGATATTTCCGGCTACTTCACGGGATGCCCTTAAGCGAGCTCCGTTATAACCGTCGTACGTAAGCGGCTCTATGGCTGTACTTGGCTGTGCCTGGAAGGTCCAGTCGGTAGTTACCTCCTCGGACACCTGTACGGGAATCGTCACCTGCTGGTATCTCCAGAGGCTGACGACATAGCCTCCCCTGAAAGGATCACCGTTGTTGTCGAGACTCTTGAAGCTTTCGAATTTGAGCGAAATTCTCGGCTGTGCAGTGCTGCTGGCTGCCAAATTGTTGCTTACTGCAACCAGAAACTGTATATCGCTTACTGTCTTTGTCATGTCGACGGCATAGTAGGTACCGCTCGACAAGGGAGATCCGTAAGGACGTGCAAAATAAGTTGCATTCACGCTACCGCCCTGCTCGCGAAGCATGTACAGCTCATACTGAATCGAAGAAGTCTCCACGGCAAAGAGAAAGGC
>JAGCUM010000053.1 GCA_017962865.1 Spirochaetales bacterium | reverse complement strand
GGTGACGGAAAGCACGAGCATCCGACCCAGGAACTTCTGGATGAATATACCTTTCTGGAGGATAACGACTGGAGCACCGAAAGCCTCCATGTCGCACTGGTCGGAGACCTCTACCACGGACGCACGGTCCACAGCAAGGCCGATGGCCTGAAGCTCTGGAACAAGGTCAAAGTCGACCTAATCGCCCCGGAAGAACTGGCCATGCCCGAATCCTATGTCACAAAGATGAAGGACAACGGCTTCGAGGTCAGGATCTTCGGTTCCATCGAAGAGTATCTCAACCAGAAGGACATTGCCAAAAAATGGTACTTCACCAGACCTCAGCTGGAGCGCATGGGAGAAAAGATTCTTGCAAAGGCCGACTCACTGCGTTCCTCCATCACCTTCCGCAGGGAATTCATGGACAGACTTCCCGAGAACACCAAGTTCTACCACCCGCTTCCCAGACACAAGGAGCACCCGACTATCCCGACCTTCCTTGACGAGACCCCGCTCAACGGTTGGGAGAGACAGTCAATCAACGGCATGTACTGCAGGATCGTCCTGCTGGGTCTTGTCTCGGGCAAGCTGGGAGACGACTTCGTTGCCACACCCAAGGCTCAGGAAAGCTCCGATGACGATGACCAGTGGATCATCGAGGTGACCGGCCACACGGGAACCAAGAAGGAGGAGATTTCCGAGGGCGTCCGTCCCATCAGCGACGGCATCGTCATCGACCATATCTGCAAGGGAGACTCCCCCGAGGAAATCAGACGCCACATGGCTCTGATCCGCAAGGTTATGAACCTCGACGGTTTCAAGGGCGGAGAATGGGTCAGTCAGAGTGCAAACGGACAGTTCAAGGGAATTATCTTCCGTCCGGGCAACTACTCCTTCGACCACAAGCAGGTTAAGCGCCTCGCAGCAGTCGCTCCGGGCTGCACCCTCAACATCATCGAGAACGGCAAGGTCGCCCGCAAATTCAGGACCTCGCTGCCGCCGAGGATCTACAACTTCGATGACATCATGTGCATCAACGATGCCTGCATCTCCAATGACAAACAGAGCGAGAACGTACAGGCGATGTTCATCAAGACACACGACAACCGCTACCGCTGCGCCTACTGCGGCCGTGTCCATACATTCAAGGAAATCTTCAAGTACTGAGACGGGAGGATCGGAAGTGAAGCTTACAAAGTATTCGGAAGCAATCGCAAGGAAAGCCCTGGAGATGGGAGCCATCAGGCTCAGTCCGGAGGCTCCGTTCCGCTGGGCAAGCGGCTACTACATGCCCATCTACAATGACAACAGGACCCTGCTCGGTGACCCTGAGGCAAGACAGATGATTGCCCTTGCATTCAGGGAAATCCTCGAGAGCCTGGACTACGATCCGGACAATATCGCTGGCACCAGCACCGCCGGAATCCCGCATGCAACCACGCTTGCCGACCTTCTGAAAAAGCCCGTTTCCTACATCAGATCCTCTTCCAAAGACCATGGCCTTCAGAATCAGATCGAGGGCCTGGGACGTGCTAAAACCTATCAAAAATCAAAGGTTGTTCTGATTGAGGACCTCATTAGTACCGGAATGTCATCCATCAATGCCGTCAAGGCAATCCAGCAGGCTGACGGCCTGGTCCCCTATTGTCTTGCCATCTTCTCCTACGGAACAGACCAGGGAAAGGAAGCCTTCGCTTCCCTCGATCCGGCATGCACACCGGTGACCATCCTCGATTACGACTATGTGATTGCAATCGCAAAACAGACGGGCTATATCAAACCGGAACAGGAGCAGATGCTTCTGCAGTGGTCGGCCTCCCCGTTTACCTGGGGCGAGAAGCACGGTTGGCCGAAGGAGACGAACTGATGAACTACATCCAACTGCTTGAAAAGACCGCAAGGGATGCCGGCAACTGCGCCTGCATGGGAATAGATCCGAACTTCAGCGCCCTCCCCGCGGGAGTCAGCGTCGAGGACTTCTTCTGCACCATCTTCGAAGAAATGGACAAGGCAAACATCCGCGTCGCAGCCGTCAAACCCAACATCGGCTATTTTTCACGCCTGGACAAACCGCTTGAGGGCGACTTCGGCGGTTCCGAGGCCCTTGCCAAGATAGTAAAGGCTCTTCCTTCCAGGCCCTTGATTCTGGACGCCAAGCGCGGTGACATCGCCACATCCTCTGCAAACTATGCATTCGAGGCCTTCAGATGCTGGAACGCCGACTGCGTCACGGTTTCCCCCTACATGGGCAACGACAGCATAAGCCCGTTTGCCCAGGCCATCGGTGAGGATGCCAAGGACAAGGGTTTCTACATTCTCAACCGCACCAGCAATCCCGGCGGAAAGGACCTTCAGAACCAGATAATGCAGGACGGCAGACCGCTCTACATGCATGTTGCAGACCTCATCGCCAAGTGGAACAGCGAGTACTCATCCGGCATAGGTGCCGTGGTGGGAGCCACCAACCTCAGGGAGTTCGAGGACCTTGCAGCCTTCTACGCCCCGAAGCGCGTTCCCCTGCTTATTCCGGGAGTCGGAAGCCAGGGCGGAAGTGCAGCGGACGTCATCTCCATCATGAAGAAGGTGGGCTACCCGCTTGAACTGTGCAGGATCAACTCCTCCTCAGCCCTCTCTCATCCCTGGGCAAAGCGCAAGGAAGCAGCTCCTTCCGACTGGAAGAAAGTCTGCAGCGATGCCGTCAGGTCCTTTGCCGAGGAGTGCGCACTGTGAGAGAAAGAAAGAGCTTTCCGATGGGGCACAGGGACAGAACGGTCCATCTCGCCACGGTCAGCGGAGTTGCAACCACAAAACCCGAACTGATCAGATGGTTCGAGAACAACGTCCCCGACGTACAGGTCATCACGACCAAGAGTTTCCAGGTCAGACCCAATCCGGGCAACCGCGAGCCAGTGATCTGCGAAACAAGCGAAGGCAACTTCGGCAATTCCGTGGGACTCAGGAATCCCGGAATGGAAGTTGCACTCCCCCAGATAGAGAAGCTCAGGGAAGAAGGCCTGAAGACTTGGCTTAACGTTTCGGTCTCTGCTGACAATCCCGAGGATTTCACGACCCTTGTCAGGGCCTTCGATGAAGTCGCCGACTCAATCGAGCTCAACTTCTCATGCCCGCATGCCAAGGCAGGCTTCGGGGCATCGATCGGAGTGGACATCAACATAGCCTCGGACTACGTAAGAAGAATCTGCAGTTCCTACCCCGACAGAAAGAGCCTTCTTTTCATCAAACTCACGCCCAACGTGGACAACATCGGTCAAATCGCAAAGGCCGTCATAGAATCCGGTGCCGACGGAATCAGTGCCATCAACACGGTAGGCCCGATAGTCCATATCGACCCTGTATCCGGAAAGCCGATCCTTCAGAACGCCCTAGGCGGCAAAGGCGGCAAATCGGGAGCCTGGGTATTCGACAGGGCACTTGAGGCCATAGGAGAAATCAGAACTGCCGTAGGCGACGATATCCCCATCATCGGCATGGGCGGAGTCTCCGACGGAAAACAATGCGCACTCATGATTCAGGCCGGAGCAGATGCAGTGGGCATCGGTTCGGCTCTGGCGCATGTAGGCCAGAAGAACTGGGCGTCTTATTTCAGAGCAGTCCGCACCGAAGCCCAAGATATTCTGGACAACAAGGAAACAGAACTCAGGTCCGCTTCCATGCTCTCGCCCGGAAGGACCATGGCCTACAGGGCCTTCAAGGTCACCGAAAGAAAGCTTCACTGCGAAGACACCCTGCTTCTGACACTCGACGGAAAGATGGCAGACTTCAAGGCAGGCGAGTTCGTATTCCTCTGGATTCCGGGTGTGGGCGAGAAGCCGTTCAGCGTGGCAATACCCGATCCGCTGACATTCATAATCAAAAAGCGCGGGCCCTTCACCCAGGCGGTTTTCGACAGTCTCAACGAAGGCGATATCATCCTGCTCCGCGGTCCCTATGGAGCCGAGGCCGATACCCCGAAGACCGGCAAGGCGATAATCCT
>JAGCUM010000052.1 GCA_017962865.1 Spirochaetales bacterium | reverse complement strand
GTTCCGTCAACGGTTACGAATTCCTTGATTCTCGGTCCATAGGTCTCGACAATCCTGCGGCTACCCTTCAGATTGCCTAGCCCCTCTTCGCAGGAATTGGCAACGAACACAAGGCCGCAGGTAGTTTTGATATCGTTTTGGAGAATATACCTCACTGCAACCAGAAGGCTTGCGAGGTTTCCCGTATCATCTGTTACACCGGGGCTGTAGAACAGTCCGTCTTTCTCCTCGAACGGCATCGGCTCCAAGTCCGGGAAAACAGTATCTATATGGGCCATGATGACCATGACGTCATTGTCTTTTGTTACATTGTGCTCGCAGACGGCATTCAGGGCATCGTCGACATAGACATTCCTTCCGCCTGCCTGTCTGAACCACTTCTCGCACCAGGCTGCCCTGTTCTCCTCATGATGGGACGGTGCGGGAATCTTGCAGAGTTCGCGTACTATGTTTCTGGCATCCTCATGGGAGGCTACCAGATAGCTTTCCATCTTCTCGTTCAATGGCATAGCATCACCTCCGATTTCTTGTCAGCGTTTCTTTCCCTTCATGTATGAAACAACGAAACCTGCCAAAAGGACACAAACAGATGTAATTATGCCCGCGACAATAAGCGGAACACTGTAATGGGTGGTCGTATATACTCCCCCGTCACCCGGTTTGGACATGGGCACGGGATCGTATGCAATACCGTTCTCGGAAGCCAGGGCCTTGACGTTCAGAAGGTTCAGGACCGGCAGCCCTTGGGCGGCATACTCGAAGCAGAGGCCCCTGGTATCATCCGTCGGTATCTGGGGAGGCGTGAGAACCAATCCGGGCGGAAAAGTCGTTCCGTAGGACGATGCCCCGCTGTTGGTGGATGCCCCTCCGACATTGACGAACATATCGATACCGTCACCGAAAAGGCGCAGTCTTTCCTGTATACTCTCAGCCAGAGTATCGCAGGCTATGTACGCCGCCCCGGTTTTTGAGGCAACATCCTTGCAGATTTCTGCGGAAAGGATATCCGTCCCCTCATAGAGGATTCCCTCGAGCACCCCGCCTCCGAGGTCATTGAGTCCGCCTCTGGAAACTGCGATGAGGTTGAAATCTGCAAATCCGCCTTCCTTCAGAGAAAGCAGGAAATCGAAAATATTGAACTCGGGTCTGGTAGCTCCATGCATCGAAGCGCCCAGACTCGCTATTATCCTTGTTTCAAGCCCCATCTTGGATGCGGCTATGACGGTGGCAACGGCAAGACCGGGGAACGATCCGCTCGTTCCGATCGCCACCACGTCTCCTTTTTCCAGCCCGGCCTCGCTGAAGTAGCGGACCATGGCTGCAGCAAAGTTGGGGTTCCAGCTTGTCCGTTTGGCATCAACGGCTCCGGGTGTGCTCGTAAGTTCCGTGAATTCCGGCCCGAGCAGATAGGTCTGGTTGAGATCCTCGGGCTCGACCTCTATTCCCTTTTCCTGAATTCTTGCTTTCAGGAAGGCTTCTGCATCCGCCATCGTCTGAGCGGCAGATAGCTGCAGCTGGGCATATTGGTTTTCTTCATACTTTGCCGTTGCAATCACTGCAATCATGAAGATCAGTGCAACAGCCAACGAGATAATCAGATAAACTGTTCCGATGCTTCTACGCATAAGACACCCCAAAGAAAATCCAGAGGCATCGAAGTACCTCTGGATTGATTCTAATCCGTTATTCCGGAGCCATCAACTGATAACTCACATAATGAAGAACGAGTACATCAGGGATTCCGCCTCTCTGGCGAATACCTTGAATCCGAACTCCGAAATACCCGAGGTGCAGATGTCGATCTCGCCTGCTTTGGGCAACAGAACGTCATATGCGTTCGGTGCGATTGCTGCAAGCATTACCGCCAGAATCTGTGCCTCTTCCGCACTGTAGATATCGATGTACTTGAACTGGATTGTATCTCCGCCGACAAGATTGACCACGAAGTCATATCCGAAGAGGTTGAAACTCTCCTGAGCCTCAGCTATCGGTTTCGTATCCTGGAGAGCGCCGTTTCTTGCCGTATAGGCGGCAAGGTGGATAGCGGCTCTTCTGAATGCGTTCACATAGTCCGTAGCCTCGACTCCGCGCGGGAATAGCTCCGCAAGATCATCAAGGGTCGTCACGCTCCTGTAACCGTCACTGAGACCGAACAGGATTGCAAGTACCACGACATCCTCGTCAGAAGCACCGGCAACTTCCTTGTAGAATCCGACGGGATCATCGGTTCTGAGTGCCATGCTCTGCAATACATCACAGGCGGTTGCCAGCTGATCGGTTACTTCCTTGTCCGCCTTGTCCACCGGCAGGTAAGCTGCGAATGCAGCCTGACAGACGAGGAACATGACCAGGAGAACCACTGTAATCTTTAGTTTTCTCATCATTTCCTCCTAATCAGTCTTCCGGTCTGAGCTTGTCTCCCATGTTCTCAAGAATGATATTGGTCCACCACTCCGGGCGTGAAGGAACCTTCATGTCCACGTTGCCGAGCATGTACTTCTGGGTAAGATGATCACCCAGCTCGCTGTAGGTGTCGAACCACTGGTTTGCAGTGTTGTTCATGAACGTTGTCAGATACTGGACACCGAGATCGGTTCTGCCGACCTCAATGAGGGAAGCTGCAAGCTCCTGAGCTGCGAGTGTCTGCTTGTAGAGGCTTTCCTGCATCGGATCACGGACTGCCTTGACATCCTCGATTGCCGAAGCATAGTTGATTGTGGTGAGCTGCTGTACGACAGCCTCGTTCCACCATCCGGACTGGGGGTCATACTCTGTTCTGACACCGCGGCCGAAGTGCTCCGGGAAGTACTTGGCAGATGCGAAGACAGGAGTGAGATAAGTTACGCTCGGTGCGCCCCAACCGACCCAAACCAGACATCTGGCCTCTTCGGGGAGGTCTGCTCTGACGTTTGCAATCTGGATGTAGGTGCAGCGGAACATGTTGATAGGTCTTGCAATACCTTCTCTGGTATCCTGCTTGAGGGTATTGTTGTTGTTGCTCAGCGGGTTGCCGAACTCACCGGCCTGGACTGTTCTGGAAACATCGAACTCTGTTCCGGCATAATAGTCGGAGCTGATGTCCTTGATTGTCTGGACGCTGACCTTCTCTGCGGGCTTGACGAACAGAGGATACTCATTGGCATCTCCGAACGGATCGAGGTCCTTTCCGACCTCAGGGTTCAGCAGGTTGATTGCTCTCCACTCTCTGAGTGTGCATCCCATGTTGTTGTAGGCATTCCAGGAATAGGCCATACAGGGCTGGAACTCGCCCTCGCCGTTCCACAGACCGCTCTCAAGAGCAAATGACTTGAGTGTCGGGCTGCACTTGTAGTCGGGATCGTTCTCCTTGTAGACGTTGATTCTGGCTCTGTTTGCAGCAACGAAGACCATGTCATCAGGAACTCTGATGGCTGCCCATTCGTATCCGCCGTAAGCCTCGAAGACCCAGGCTTCGGTTCCGTCACAGATGTTGATACATTCGCAGCAGAAGTCGGCCCAGCCGCCTTCCTCGATGCACTTACCCATGAACTCGACTGCCTCACGGGCTGTGGAGCAGTTCTCGAGAGCTGCATCCTGCAGCATGTAGCAGTCCCACTTGGCCTTGCTTCTGATGTCGTTGAAGGCAAAGTATGATGCCATTCCGCGGTCATCGCTGAAGGACATTGCACAGGTGGACTCACCGATTGCGAGACCCTTGTCGTTCATGAAGGAATACATGCCGTGCACATACTGGTTGGTTGCCTTCTCATTGACATAGGAGTCGACGATCTTGGCACTCGGTCCGTAGACGACATCGGGGAAGTTGCTGAAGTCCGAACCTGCACGGCCGGAAACAACGACATCACGTGTTGTGCCTGCTTCCATGGAAGGAATCAGCCAGATTCTGAGGTCATCGCTGTTGGAGTCACAGGTATGGCTTATCATTGTGGAGCCATCGGTTGTGGCATCCTTTCCAACGGCAAAAATGGTACATGCGAAGGCACTGTATACGCCGACAAGCAGCAGCACCATCAATACTGTCAATACTTTCTTCATTCACTGCCTCCTTAGTTTGTTCCAGCGAGCGAGTCGTTCACTTCATGGACGGCTGTCTTGACTGCTGTCCACCAGTCTGCATCAGGTGTGGCTGCATTCTTGAACAGGACTCTGTTGGTTGCATATCTGGCAAGCAACTGCACCTGCAGATCCTTGTACAGATCGAACCACATGTTGGCCTGCTGATCGGAGTATGTGGTCAGGAGGTCGATGGCCTCTTCCCTCATTCCGTTCTTGATCATCTTGGTTGCCTGGTTCTGTACTGCGAAGGTCATCTCATACTGGTCGTTCATGAGAGGATCGCGGACAGCCTTGATCTGCTCGATGGCATCGGCATAGTTGATCGTAGCGACCTGCTGCAGGAATGCTTCGTTCCACCATCCGGACTCGGGGTCATACTCAGCTCTGACTCCGCGGCCGAACGAATCGACGAGGTGTCTCTGAGAAGCGAAGACCGGTGTGAGGTAAGTTGTGCTCGGTGCGCCGAAACCGAAATAGACAAGACATCTGACTTCCTCAGGGAGCCATGCCTTGACATTGGAGCACTGGAAATATGTGCACTGCGAGACGTTGGTCGGTCTGTACTCATACTCTCCCGAAGAAAGGAGGATGTTGCCGTAACGTCCGGCATCTGCTGTCTTTGTGAGATCCCACTTGGTTCCCTCATAAGCGTCTGAACAGACCTCGTGGATCTTGGCCACTGAGACCTTCTCATCCGGAATGAAGTAGAGCGGGAATACATCGTCGGGAATCTCGGTGATTGCGAGATCTTCATCAGCAACGATTTCGGGATACTGGAGGCCTGCGAGGTTGCAGACGGCTCTCCACTCTCTGGCGATACATGAGAAGCTGTAGTTTCCTGCACCGAAGCACTGGCAGGGTCTGAACTCTCCTTCTCCGTCCCAGAGGCCGTTCTCGATTGCGAACTCCTTCATGTTGGGGGCTGAGAGATAGTTCTCGGGATCATCCTCGACATAGAAGTCGATTCTGCTGCGGTTGGCACAGACGAAGACTGCGTTCTCAGGAAGTCTGAAAGCACACCACATCTTTCCGCCATAGGCCTCGAAGACCCAGACATCGGTTCCGTCACCGATTGTCATGGTCTCGGGGGATCCGCTCCATCCGCTCTCGTTGAGCCTAGCACCCATGTACTCAACAGCTTCCCTAGCTGTCGATGCATTCTCGAGTGCGGCATCCTGAAGCATGTAGCAATCCCAGATTCCCTCGTACTTGGCAAATACGGCACGCTGTTCTCTGGTGGTTCCGCATGTCGACTCGGTCATCGTCACGCCTTTCTCGTTTGCAAACGAGTACATGGCATGCAGATACTGGTAGGTGTTCTTGTCATTGATATAGGTATCCATGACAATTCCCCTTGAGCCGTAATCCTTGACCTCCGGGAAGTTGCCGTAGTCGGCATCTCTTCTTCCGCTGAGGACGACGTCTCTTTCGCTACCCTCTTCCATTGAAGGAATGAGCCAAAGTCTGAGATCGTCGCCTGTGGAGTCACATGTATGTGACGTCATTGTGGAACCGTCGGTCGATGCCAGACGACCCACACCGAAAATGATGCAAGCGAATGCGCTCTGGGCAACAAGCAGCAATGCCAGCATGACAATCAGCACTCTTTTTTTCATTTTTCCTCCTTACCCCTCTTCTCCGGCCCGGCCGAAGCAGAAGGAACTGTTCCAAAAAACAGGGGGACGTCCCAAGCCTGAAACGTCCCCCCAATCCACTTACTTCAAAACTCCATGATTCAATAAATCAAGGAGTACATCAGGTTTCTGGCATAAGCTGCGAAAAGCCTGAATCCGAACTCTGTGATACCTGTTGTGGCGATATCGATCTCACCGTATTCCGGGAAGGAAATCTCTCCGGCTCCGGGAAGGACTTCAGCAAGCTTTGCTGCGATGTCACGCAGTTCCGCATCGCTGTAGATATCAATGAAATCGAACTTGATCTTGCCTTCTGCAAGTCTGAGTACATACTTGTATCCAACAATCTGGAAGCTTGTCTCAGCTTCTTTGATGGTTGCATAGCCATGCATGTGACCGTTGTTTGCGGTATATGCGGCAAGATGGACCGCAGCCCTTCTGAAGGCGTTGGCCTCACTGGTCGCCTCGACACCGCGCGGGAAAACCAATGCAAGCTCATCCAGGGTGGTTACGCTCTGGTAACCGGGTCCGATGGTTGAGATGATCTTCCCGATTGCTTCGTCAGAACTTGCGGCCATTTCCAAGTAGAACGCCACAGGGTCTTTCTGCTTAAGGCCGTATCCCTGCAGAATGTCACAGTATTTGGCGAGCTGGCCCGTGACTGCAGGATCGGCTTTCTGCACAGGCACGAAGCCTGCAAAGACTGCCTGACAAGCAAAGAGCACAACGAGTACGGCAACTGTAATCTTAAGTTTCCTCATTTGTGTCTCCTCTCAATCGGTTCCCTGTTCCGGATGTCTTCTCCGGCATCCGGACCATCGGGAACTTATGTCCTACTTCTCCTCTTACTTATATACACCCCACTCTGAAGCATTGAGTGCGTTCCAGAAATCAGTGTAACCGGCTGCTCTTGTGTTCATGTTGACTGCGCCGAACATGTACTTGGCAATCAGCTCACCTGTGAGCTCATCCCAAACGCCCTTCCACATTCTTGCCTGTGAATTTGCAAAGGTGGTAAGCAGAGCAACAGCCTTGTCCTTCTCTCCGAGCTTGACCAGCTTGGCTGCCTGATCCTGAAGAGCAGCAGTGACTTCATACTGTGCTGCCATGATGCCGTCACGCTTTGCGTGGATGTCCTCACGGGCCATTCTGTAGTTGATTCTGGAGAGCTGCTGTACCAGAGCTGCTGTCCACCATGCTGTGTTGGGATCGTACTCGGATCTGAGACCGTGTGTGAACATCGGATCAAGCTCTGTCATGGAGCCGAACAGCGGTGTCAGGTAGTTGGTGTCGGATGCGCCGCAGCCGTACCATACCAGACATCTGACTTCCTCAGGAAGCCATGCCTTTACGTTTGCGATCTGGACATAAGTACATCTGTAGCTGTTGATTGCTCTCTGGCTGAAATCCTGTGCCGGGTTGAGTGCATCGCCGAACTGGCCGCCCCAGATGGACTCTGAAACGTCGTACTCGGTTCCGGCATAGTAGTCGCCGCTGATCTCATAGATGGTCTGGACGCTGACGGGCTCGGAAGGAACCACGAAGCACGGCCAGTTGCGGTCGGGATCCTGCTCTTCGGGATCCATTGTGGCGCCGAGCTCCGGATTCAGGAGGCTCATGGCTCTCCACTCTCTTCTGGTTGAGTAGGGTCTGTATCCGTAAGGTGCGAATGTCCAGCAGGGGATGAACTCGCTCCAGTCTGTTCCGTCCCACAGATCATACTTGGCAACGAAATCCTTGAGAGCCGGGGCATAGAGGTATGTCTCGGGATCATCTTCGACCAAGAAGTTGATTCTTGCTCTGTTGGCTGCTACGAAGACAGCGTCATCTGGAACTTTGGCTGCAACCCAGACATGAGCACCGTAGCACTCCATGATCCAAGCTTCGTTTCCGTCACAGATGTTGATACACTCGGGAGAACCGTTCCAGCCGTACTCATCGATAAGTGCGCCCATGAACTCGACAGCCTCTCTTGCTGTTGCGCAGTTCTCAAGTGCGAGGTCCTGGATCATGTAGCAGTCGATGATTCCGTCGAACTCTCTGTAAGCTGCTCTGATCTTCTGGCCCTGCTCGATGTTGCTGTTGATTGAACAGGTTGACTCACCCATTGCAAGACCCTTGTCATTCATGAAGGAATACATTGCATGGATGTAGCGGTTTGTCTCCTTCTCGGGAACATACTCGGCAAGAGCCATTCCACGTGTTCCGTAGTCCTTGACTTCGGGGAACTGGGAATAGTCTGCACCGGCACGTCCGTCGAGGACGATGTCTCTTGCAACTCCTGCAGGCATCTCGGGAATCATCCAGAGCCTGAGGTCATCACCTGTTGAGTCACAGGTGTGGGAGATCATTGTTGATCCGTCATCGCTGGCGTTCTTTCCGACAGCGAAGATTGTGCAGGCGAACACGCTCTGTGCACAGAGGCAGAGAATCATGAGCACTGCAATGAAAACTCTCTTTTTCATTTTCTCCTCCATTTTTTATTCAAAAGCCCCATGCTTTTGACATAAAGAATCAATATTTATCGTAGTTCTCACCTACCGGCTTGTAGTAGATGGTGAACGCACGATCCTTATTCTCAGCAGCATTCGGATCCTTGAGATAGTAACCTATGCTGTCGATTCCCTGTTTCTCAAGCTCCTCCATCTCCAGGTAGGTCGGCCATGTGACCTGGACCTCCATTTCGGGATAGAAGAAGCTTGCCCAGAAGACGACCTCCAGGGCTCCGGTGAGGTGACGGCCTGTCCTGTACCACATCGGAGTTCCGAACTCCATGTCATACGGGAAGTAGGTCAGTCCCTTGTCCGTAACCTTCTGCAGGAACTCGTCCTTACCTTCGGTCATCAGAGCCTCTGTTCTGTGTCCTGTGATCTTATCGATGAAGATCTCGGGAGTCTCCATGAGGAACGTCAGGCTGTCAGACCAGTCCGCCCACTCTCTGTGGCTCAGTCCGTGAAGGGTGTTCGGCGATGAAGCACTCTTCATGAGGAACTGATCCGAGATGTTCATTCCGGCCATCATGGCGACGTCCAGAGAGCTCTTTTCCGGCTCGTAGTATTCCATCTCTCCGGTCTCCAGGAACTTCTCGCGGTCGAGAACCTTTGACGGAGCGACATAAGTGGAAGTGACCGGGTAGAGGATCTCAGCCTCATGCATATCGATAGCCATATCGACATGCTCCTGTCTGATGATTTCCATGACTGCGTATGCGGCTCTCTCGGTGAGGGTTCCGTTTTCGCGGCCCGGATAGGTTCTGTTGAGGTTTCTGATGTCCTGATAGGCCAGGTTCTGTCCCGAAGGATAGTTCACATAGGTGAACGGATCGGGCCACTGGTCCAGCGGGTTGGTGTATCTGTCACCGATACGGTACTGTGAGATGCCCCAGTCGGAGCTCACGTGGAAGAACATCGGATAGGCATCACCCACCATTCCTTCCGTGGAACCGGAATAGTTGGCTCTGGGAACGATGATGATCCTACCCTTCTCCACGTGCAGGTTCTCTATCATCAGATAGGCTGCCATCGTGGATGCGGGCTCATACGGGTGCGGACATCCGCAGACGAATACGGTTCCGCCTTCGACTCCTGAATCGAAGATGAATACGGGGGTATCCATCCATGTGTTCTTCAGGGAAGGCACATAGTCGCTGAACCACTTGACCTCAGTCAGGTCCTCGGAGGCAACGATGGTCTCCTTGTAGTGTCTGAGCTGCCAGAACTCGATACCGGACAGCAGGGCAAGCACGAGGGCAAGCACCAGGACAACGATCTTTACAATCAATGATTTCTTTTCCATGTCCGCCCTCCTCACTTGATATACAGGATCCTAAGAAGGAACGGAATGAGACAGTATGCATACATGATGTCGAACACCACGCCCTGATTCTTTTTCCTCTTGAAGAGGCTCTTGAGCATGCTCAGGAGAACCAGACCTGCCATCACGAAATAAAGAATATGAATAAGATTCTCGAAAAATATCATGTTTCCATATCCTCCTTAGTACAGGAATGCGAACGATGCGGGCTTGATGATCATGATCACAGCCATGGCTCCGAGCACCAGCATCGGCAGAAGCAGGGTCTTGAAGAAGCTGATGTACGACTCCTTGTATCCCGTTTCCTCGCATGCGAGTCTTCCGACGATCCTTGAAGGAGGCAGTGTGTCTCCGAGCGGGAAGATCAGCGAAAGAGCTGCACAGATGACAGTCACATCCATACCGAGAGTATTGAACATGAAGATGAGCGGTCCGCCGAGAACGATCGAAACACCGTAGTTGAAACATCCCTGGCAGATCGGACCTACGATCAGGATCAGCGAGTAGATCAGCACGAGCGGCAGTCCTACACAAGTGGATCCGATGAGGCCTCTGACTCCGGTTGCGGCCATTGCGCTCTGCAGGACTCCGATTGAAAGGACGTTGGCGACCAGCGGGAAGACCTGCTCCATGGTATCATCCAGGATTCCGAGATACTGCTTGAAGGAAGTCTTCTTCGGGTTGCAGAGGAATGCCACCACGGCGGCGATGAGGAACATCAGCGGGAGTCCCAGGACCGGAAGTCCCCACGGATCGTAGAGGGCCAGCAGGAACAGTGCGATGATGGCGACGAACGGAAGAACGATTCTCCACCATGTGAGCTTGGGATCCTTGGGCGGGAACTTGGCCAGTGTCTCTTCCTTGTTCTGAGGCTTTGCACCCCATCCGACATAGACGATTGTGAATGCACCTGCAATCACGATCGGGATGAGAAGCAGCCATGTGAATCCGACATAAGGCATGTTGGCCTGTGCGGTCATGAGCATTGTCCAGAGGTTGATCGGGGGACATGCGGCAGACAGCATGGCGAAGAAGCAGATGAAGACCGTTCTCTTTCTCTGGGAGATTCCCAGGTACTCCAGAACCGTGTTCACCAGACCGCCGAGAACGAAGATTGCAACCGATCCGGCACCGGTGAGGGCTCCGGGGATGAGCATCAGGACACCCATGATCGAGAGAAGAATCCACTTGTTGTTGACCTTCTCCACGACGGTCCTTGTGATGGCTGCGATTGCTCCGCTATGCGAATAGATGTTCACGAAGATGGATGCCGCTATGAACAGCAGGGCCAAATCCAGGTTCACGAACAAGCCTTCTACCAGGTACCTGACGGGGCTTCCGAGTGCAGGAACGGCTATGGTTCCCGCAATTGCGAGGACCACTGCTGCCACTGCCATGGAAATGTCAGGGGATTTCAGCTTGATGCTGCTGAGCACGAAGGATGCTATCATTATCAGCAGCAGAATCAGCGTCAGAGTTGTTGTTGTCATTCACACCTCACTTCTTGATGAAAATGCTCGGTGCGGCCTGAACGAGGTCCATGGGCTTGTCGATGATGGTCAGGGGAATTCCGTACTCCTTGCTGATCTTCGTGAATCTGTCATCGGCGTTGTTGGCCTTGATTGAGATGATCCAGTCGGACTGCGGACATACGAGGTCGATGATTCTCTCGTTTCCGTTGGTGGGAAGCTTGGGCGCTCTGGCATCGGCCTCCATGCTGACGGCTACGATCTTCATGTTCTGTGCCTTGGCCTTTGCAAGGACTTCCTTGAGGAATCCGATCTCATCCTCGATTGTGATTCCGGAAGCACCGAGGCCCTTCTCGGTGACGCTTATGACAATCACGAGGGTTGTGTATCTGCCGGAATCGATGTAGGCATATCTCTCAGGTGTTTCGTCCTCAAGCCAGAAATCGGCGTTCTCGCCGAGAGTGAACTTCTTGGACTGGTTGATCAGAAGCCTGAGCATTTTGGAACCTGCTCCCTGGCCACCTGATGTGAGCAGGAACGGGCAGTCGAACGTCTGAAGCGGATCTCCTGAAATCTCGGCGAAAAGAGCTGTCGGGACAACAAGGAGCATGATGGCAAGAACCAATGCCAAAACAACTTTCTTCATAATATCCTCCAGTTGACTGATAATATCGGGCACAAGCCGGATATTGTCCGTACAAAATTATTCTACATCCGCCTTTTTGCAAACGCAAGGAATATTTATTTGTGTTTTGTAACTGAAAAAACAATTTGTGTTGCAAAATGAGAAATTACGCAATTTTAATGTTTTATTTTGATGTATACCTAAAAACTTGCCCTACAGTATTCCGAGCATCAGAATGAGTCTAATGACTATGGCAAGTATAGATACTGCAAGAACCGTACGGATTATTCCCTGCTTGAACATGTCGTTTGCAATCAGTCCCGGAATGATGTATCCCACCACCCTGATGTCCTGCTCGACGAAGCGCAGGTAATAGTAAAGCCTCTGCTCCACAAGCCATGTTCCGATCAGTGAAAGAAGGACAACCACCATGAAGCGCCTTCTTCCGTAGATGATGATGAACTTCTGAAGACCCCTGGTGACAAGGTATATGACGATGGCAAGGACGAGGGTGCTGGCCAGACGCCAGGGCTGTTCCATGTAGAATGCGAGATAACCCGCGGAGACAAGTCCTCCGGTGAAGATTCCGAGAAACTCGGAAAAGAGGAATCCGAGGACTATACTTATTCCGATTGCCGTATGTAGCATCATTCCTCCGTCAAATGGCCGTTACAATAATCCAGCAGCGCATGGCCGGCGCCTTTTATATTCCCCATGCAGACGACTGTGCTTCTGCAATTGCCTATTATATCCTCAGGTGTGGAGCCGCCGCTTCTGACTGCAGCATCTCCCATTATTCTTGAAAATAGACGGACGCATTTGCCCGCATTGTCCCCTACGACCACCAGATCCGTCACTCCTGCATCCCTGAAGAGCTTGGCAAACATCTTCAGGCGGAATTCCCTGTCGCTTCTATTATTATAGATAACGGAAACGCTGCCCATGTCCCGGCCTTCCAGAAGTCTTCCGGCACTAAGGGAATCATTCGATGCGAATCCGTTGACAATCAGATGCCCGTCCACTTGAACACTTCCCTTCATTCCGAAATCAGGGACCGTCTTCACGACGGCTTCAAGGACATCGGCATCGTTCAGGCCCAGGCTTCTGCAGACCTCGAGCACGACCGAGAGGTTTTCTGCATAGGCGGGAAAACTGAACTTCTGAAGATATGGCTCGTATTCTTCCGGAAGCTGCCCGACAAGATGGATTTCCGCACCAGCGCGTGCCTTCCTGAGCGCTGTCTCCACCTTCGGATCTGCGGTAAACACATCGGTTGCCTTTCCGATACTCCGGATGAGAACCTCTGCGGTATCCTCCTCCGTGCTTCCCATCTGGTCCACGTGGTCGACCCTTGCATTGGTTATGACAACCGTCGTAGGCATTACGAGCTTGTCTCCGATGATCTTCTGGTTCTCCTCGCGGATGGCCATACACTCGCATACGATGGCCTGACAGTCATGTTCCACTGCTTTTTTAAACAGAAGATCGTGTTCTCTGACTATTCTCGTTCCTTTCTTACGCGGTACATCCTCCTCCGAAAGATCGGGAAGAATGAACTTCGCGACTGAACCGGTTGTCTTTCCGAATGTCCTGATCCCGCACCCGTTGAGGGCAGCGACGAGCATCCTTGCCACGCTGCTCTTGCCTCTGGTCCCGTTGACCAGAATCCTTACGGGAATGCTCTTGATGCGCTTTCTCAGGACGGAGTCTTCGACTACGCCCAGGATGAGGATGGCAATAAAGAGCACGAGAACGAACCACATACTGTGATTATCCGTCAGAAACCTGCACAGGGCAAGTCCCGATTGTAAGTTGACAGTTCAACATTAGGCTCCTATCCTTTACTTGTTGGAGGATTTCCATGCCTGAAACAACTTATGTACAGGAAACGGTAAACCGTCTCATGGATGAGACCGAGAAGATAATCATCGGAAAGCGTGAACAGCTTAAGCTTGTCTTTGCAGCATTGATATGCAACGGCCATGTACTGCTGGAAGACCTCCCCGGCTCGGGCAAGACTACACTTGTAAAAACCCTTGCCATCGCCCTGGGCTGCAGCCAAAGCCGAATCCAGTTCACCCCGGACCTGCTTCCTTCAGATGTCGTCGGAACCACGGTCTTCAACCAGAAGACAACGGAATTCCAGACCGTTCTGGGACCCGTGAACACCAACCTGCTCCTGGCAGATGAAATCAACCGTGCCATACCGAGGACTCAGGCAGCCCTGCTCGAAGCCATGGAAGAGAGACAGGTCACCATCGACGGAAAGACCTTCACCCTTCCCGACCCGTTCTTCGTCATGGCAACACAGAACCCGATAGAAAAGGACAGCACATTCCCCCTTCCCGCAGCTCAGCTGGACAGGTTCTTCCTCAAGCTCTCCTTGGGATACCTGGATCGGGAACAGGAAATCTCCATGCTCTCAAAGGTCGGGGACGACATACCGTTCGGAGAGCTGAAGGCAGTCTCAGGACCGGAAGAACTGATAAAGATGCGTGAAAGCGCAAAGGCCGTGTTCGTAAGCGAAGATATAAAGGACTATATTGTCAGGATAGTCCAGAAGACACGTGGAAACGGCAATCTCATGCTCGGTGCAAGCCCGCGTGCAAGCCGATGCCTCTATCAGGGAGCCAAGGCCCTTGCCGCCATATCAGGCAGGGACTATGTGATTCCCGAGGACATACAGAAACTCTTCATTCCTGTTCTGAGCCACAGGGTGGAGCTTTCGGCCCAGGCCTCGTACAGGAACATCAACGTGCTGTCTACGCTTGAAGAGATCATCAGATCCGAGCCTGTCCCGCCCCAGAAGGAAAAGATGCTTTGAAACAG
>JAGCUM010000051.1 GCA_017962865.1 Spirochaetales bacterium | reverse complement strand
GCAGTAGTATGTGCCGTCCTTCTGGATGACGAGAATCTTGTCGAACTCGGAGACCTTCATGATCGGGTTACCGGTCTTCACATTGGTTCCGAGATACCCCGTCATTCCGTCATATCTGAGATCGATGTCTCTCTTTGCCACATCCCTGACGTCGACCATGTTGAAGTCGGCAATGACTGTCTTTCTCTTGTGCTCGTCGTTCTCCAGATCGCTTCTGATGTCCTTCAGGGTTCTGATGGAATACTCGTCCAGATGGCAAAGGTCGTAGTCAACCTGCTTCAGGTCGGCGTTGATCTGGTCGATCTCCTCTTTGTTCTTCTCAATGTCAAAGAGAGAGATTCTGCGAATTGGAATCTTCAAGAGGTGGTCGATGTCATCATCTGTGATCTCACGCACAAGCTGGTCTGCATAAGGGCCGAAGCCTGTTCTGACTGCATTGACAACCGCATCCTGGGTGCGCTTTTGCTCAATTCTCTTGTAGATGCGCTCCTCAATGAAGATCCTCTCCAGAGTCCTTGTGTGGAGCCTGTCAAACAGGTGTCCTCTCTGGACCTCGAGCTCCTTCTTGGAAACCTCAAGGATGTGGTCGGCATGGTAACGAATCACATCGCTTACAGAGCACACATGCGGAAGCTTGTCCCTGATGACCAGGCAGTTGACCGAAATCTTCTGCTCACAGAGAGTGTACGCATAAAGTCCGTCCACGACATCCTTGGTGTATGTGCCCTTTGCAAGGGAGATCTCGATGTTAACAGTGTCTGCGGTGAAGTCGCTGACGCTTTGGATCTTAAGTTTGCCCTTCTTGATTGCAGCCTCGATGGACTGGATCATCTTCTCGCTGTCCACTCCGAACGGAAGCTGCTCGATTATGATCTTCTTTGCGTTGGATGTATCCAGCTTTGCCCTGACTGCAACGGATCCAAGACCGTCTTCGTAGTTGGAGACGTCCATGATTCCTCCACCGGGGAAGTCCGGGAAGAGCTCAAAGGCCTCGCCCTTGATGGCGGCAATCTGTGCGTCAATGACCTCGAGTGCATTGTGTGGGAGGATCTTGGTGGACATTCCGACTGCAATGCCCTCGGTTCCCTGAATTAGGACCACGGGGATCTTGGCCGGGAAGACCACAGGCTCCTTGTTTCTGCCATCGTAGGACTCGACGTATTCGGTGATCTCCGGGTTATAGAGGACCTTCTTGGCAAAAGGAAGAAGACGGCACTCGATGTATCTTGCGGCGGCAGGGCCGTCACCTGTCATGAAGTTACCGTAGTTTCCCTGCTTGTCGATGAAAAGGTCGCAGTTTGCAAGGTTCACCAGTGCGGTGTAGATGGACTGGTCTCCATGCGGATGGTAGTGCATCGTGGATCCGACAACGTTGGCAACCTTGTTGAAGCGTCCGTCGTCCATCTCGATCATGGTGTGCAGTATTCATCTCTGAACTGGCTTCAGGCCGTCCTCGATGTCCGGGATTGCCCTGTCCTTGATGACGTAGGAGGCATATTCTATGAAGTTCTGTCTGAACAGGTCTTTTGCATTAGCCATATCCTACCTCCTCACACCAGATTTTCCATGATGAAATCACGTCGTTCGGGAGTGTTGTTCCCCATGTAGAAGTTCATGGCCTTGCGGGCCTCGGCAAGACTGTCGATGGTCACAGGGATCAGACGCATGTCCTCACCGATGAACTGTCCGAACTCCTTGGCGGAGATCTCTCCAAGACCCTTGAAGCGTGTGACCTCGGAGCCTCGGATCTGCTTCATCATGTTGTCTCGCTCATCTTCCGAGTAGCAGTAGGTTGTCACGCTCTTGTTTCTGACTCTGAAAAGCGGCGTGTCCAGAATCCAGACACGACCTGCATGGATCAGGTCCTCGAAGTAGCTCAAGAAGTAAGTCAGAAGAAGGATTCGGATGTGGTAGCCGTCGATATCGGCATCGGTTGCGAAGATGACCTTCGAGTATCTCAGACCCTCAATGCCGTTCTCAATACCCAGTGCGGCCATGACGTTGTACAGCTCTGCGTTCTTGTACATGTCGGTCATTGCCATGCCGTTGGTGTTCAGATGTTTTCCCCTGAGGCTGAATACTGCCTGGGTCATGACATCACGGGCGGTGTTGAGGGTTCCCGATGCCGAATCACCCTCTGTCAGGAAGATCATGGACCTCTCACCCATGTCTGCATGCGGTCCGGTCTGTCCCAGATGGAACTTGCAGTCCTTGAGCTTGGGGATGTTGATGGAGATCTTCTTGGCGTTCTCATTGGCAATCTTCTTTACTTCGGAGAGCTTCTTTCGGATGTTCTCGTTGGTGAGGATTTACTGGTTCAGAAGCTGCGCAACATCGGGGTTCTTGTGGAGGTGGTCGATGATGGCCTCCTTGACCTCGTTGATGATGGGCATGCGCACTTCCGTGTTGCCCAGCTTGTTCTTCGTCTGGCTTTCGAAGACCGGGGTCTGCACCTTGATGGAGATGGCACCGACAATGCCCTCTCTCACATCCTGCGGAGCCCAGGTGGACTTCTTGAAGAACTCCTTGACGCCTGCAAGGATTCCTTCCTTGAATGCAGCCTGATGTGTTCCGCCGTCGCTGGTGTACTGGCCGTTCACGTAGGAGAAATAGGTTTCGCCGCTGAACTCGCGGGTATGGGTGAAGGCGAACTCGAGCATCTTGCTCTTGTGATGGATTATCCCGTAGATCCCGTTATCCTCGACTTCCTTCTCCAGAAGATCCAGAAGGCCGTGCTGGCTCTTGAAGATGCGTTTGTTGTAGTCCATCGTCAGGCCGGTGTTCAGGTAGCAGTAGTTGTTCAGCCTCTGGGTGATGAACTCGTCATTGAATGCATAAGTTCCGAAGATCTCCTCATCCGGAATGAACTCCGTCAGCGTTCCGTTGGGCTCGTCGGTCTTTCCCTCGTTCTGGGAAACGAGCTGACCCTGCTTGAAGAAGGCCTCGAAGAATCTGCCGTCCCTGTGCGATTTCACATGGAACCAGGAAGAAAGGGCGTTGACGGCTTTTGTACCTACTCCGTTGAGACCCACGCTGAACTGGAAAACGTCATCGTTGTACTTGGCACCGGTGTTGATCTCGGACACGCAGTCGATGACCTTTCCGAGAGGGATTCCTCTGCCGTGGTCGCGGACGCTTACCTTCT
>JAGCUM010000050.1 GCA_017962865.1 Spirochaetales bacterium | reverse complement strand
CGCGGCTCATTTCCGGGAGGATGGACGGCAGGCAGGAGGCAAGAAGGTTTTCGTCGACGAAGCCCTGAATGCAGTCTGCGAACATAACGTTACCCAAGACAACGATGTCGTTGTGATCATGGCCCATACCGATACGGTCTTCCCGGATTTCGAGCCCATGCCGTTCGAGGAGAAGGATGGCCTTTTCTACAGCCCCGGAGTGACAGATGATACCGGAAACCTCGCAAGCCTGATGGTAGCGATGCGCTATATTCTGCAAAACGATATCGACACTACATGCGGCCTTGTGTTCGTTGCCAATTCCTGCGAAGAGGGGCTAGGCAATCTGAAGGGTAGCCGCAGGATTGTCGAGACCTATGGACCGAGAATCAAGGAATTCGTAACCGTTGACGGAACGCGGCTTGAACGCATCGTCACAGGAGCAGTGGGTTCCCACAGATATGAAGTCACGGTCAGGACCGAAGGCGGACACTCCTACGCGGCTTTCGGAAACAGGAATGCGATCTTCTATCTGTCTTCCATCATCACGGCTCTCTATGGAGTAAAGGTCCCGGAGGACGGGGACAGCAAGACCACATACAACGTAGGACTGATCAATGGCGGAACCAGCGTCAACAGCATTGCGCAGGAAGCCAGCATGGTCTACGAGTACCGCTCAACCAGCAAAGCATGTCTTGAATTGATGAAAACCATGTTCAACAAGGTCCTGGATGCCTATCGCAGCATGGGAATTTCAATTGAAGCTAAGAAAATAGGCGATCGTCCATGTACTGGAGATGTAAATACTGAGGCCCATGAGGCTTTGATTGCCAAGGCGGACGAGTCCATCTTCAGAATCCTGGGAAAGCACGGAGACAGGGCGTACAGCTCGACGGATGCAAATACCGCACTCGGAATCGGAATCCCCGCGATCTGCATAGGCGGTGCCGTCGGAGGGCGCTGCCATACAAGAGAGGAGTGGCTGGATCCGGAGAGCCTTCTGGACGGCTCAAGGATTATCCTGGACTTCCTGACCCATTACTTTGCTCAGTAGTAGTCGTCCTTCTTTACTAGTGTCTTTGAATAGAGCACGAAGTAGAGCACGAGGATGACCACAAGAAGACCGATGGTAATATAAAGAATATTGATCTCCAGGAGGCCCAGTACTCCGTATGCGGTAAACACGATGGCTGCTGCAACCTTCAGATATCCGTCCACGACTGCCCAACGGCTTACGGAGGCGTCGGTGTATCTGTCCTTGCTGTAGAAATCGATGTCCTTTTCCTTTATCTGCTTTATTGCCTTGTACAGATAATAGATTGCGATACCGACGACCACGAAATAGATGTAATAGCCCAGTTCATACGATTCGAACATGTCATGCCTCCTTCTTGGCTTCATCCAGAATCTTCAGGATGTTGTTCAGGCTGCCGATTATGTGCCTTTTCATGTGCTCGAATGCTGCATCGCAGTCATGGTTGACAATATCATTGATAATGCGTCTGTGAACATTTATGGTTCTTGTCTGCCTGCTGATTTCTGGCACATAGCTGCTTGAGTAGGAACTGACCCACATGTCGGAAAGAAGTTGTTCAAGCCTGTCATTGCCGGAAAGGCGCCAGATGCACTTATGGAACATCATGTTATAGGATCTGAACTCGTCCAGCATGACCGGGAGTCTCATCTTCTCGGCATTTTCCTGAATGTGGATAAGCTCGGAAGGATCCGTGCAGTTTGCAGCTGCATCAGAAGCTGCCTGGGCCTCGAGCACGCTTCTGATCTCATAGTGGTTTCTGAAAAAGTGTTCATCCGGAGCCACGACAACAGCACTCTTGTTCATTCTGAGCATCAGAAAGCCGTCTTTTGCCAGATGCTGGAAAGCTTCTCTTACCGGGGTGCGCGATACTCCATAGCGTTCGGCTATGGCAGTAAGTCCGATTTCCTCTCCTGCCTTGAACTGGCCTTCAATTATGGCATCCTTGAGTAGGGTGGATATCCTTTCATTCAGGGGCGTTGCCTCAAGTTTAGTATACGGAATCATTGCTTTTTACCTTTTTGTTTTTTGTATACAATAAACAGTAAAACATGCTAAACAGTTTGTCAAGTATTTTAATTCCTTTATTTACAACCATATATTCAACTTTTTTTATGATGCAAAAAAAGAAAAAAATTCATTTGCGTATTGCTTTTGGGTAAATGATAATGAAAGTACAAAAGGAGACTATGCTATGAAAAAAGCAATCATCATCATTTTGAGTCTGATGTTCGTCGCAACATTCGCCTTTGCCGGCGGTTCCGGCGAGACACAGACAGCCGCTGCTCCAAGCGGTCCTGTCTACAAGGAATCAATTGTCCTCGGTGACGGATCACAGATCACAACCGGTGACCCGCAGTCAATCAACAACATGCAGCACAACAGAATCTTCAAGTGCTCGCATAACACCCTGGTATCATACAACAGCGCAACCTCATCCTATGAGCCGGAGCTGGCAACAAGCTGGGAGTGGAGTTCGGACCTTCTGACCCTGACACTCAAACTCAGGAATGATGTCACATTCCAGAACGGCGAGAAGTTCACTGCCAATGACGTCAAGTACTCCTATGAGAGAATCATGGGCATGAACTCTACAGCATCTTCAAAGTTCGTCGGAGTCCTCGATCATGTAGAGGTTGTCGATGACTACACAGTCAAGCTTGTTCTTGTCTCACCGAATGTTGACTGGCTTGACACCCTGGCTCTGCCTCTCGCATCCATCGTTAACCAGAAGGCCATCGAGGCAGATGAGCTGAAGGGACCGTGGGTAGGAACCGGAATGTGGATTATCACAGATCTGGAAGAGGGTGATTTCGTCCATATGGTCAAGAACGACAACTATTGGGGAGGAACAACTCCTACAAGAGAGCTGACATTCAGATACATTCCTGAAGAGTCTGCCAGACTGATTGCACTTCAGAACGGTGAGATCGATGTCTGTATCGGGCCTGCCGACACAGAGCTTGATTACATCAGATCGGACAAGAATCTTGTCCTGATTGAGATCCCCAGTGCAACATGCTGCTACTTCTCATTCAATACATCCAAGGGACCCGGTTCTGATGAGAACCTCCGTCTTGCCCTTGCCTACAGTATCAACTATGAAGATGTCATCTTCGGCGCATCAAGCGGAACCGGAACAAGAGCTATTTCCAACTGGGGTCCTGTTACCTTCGGTTACTACGATGGCTTCGGTGACTACGAGAGGAACCTCGACCTTGCCAAGGAGTACCTTGCAAAGTCCGCATACAAAGAGATTCTCATCAGCGTCAGAGACGATGAGAGAATGAGAGCAGCTCAGATCATCCAGTCCAATGCCAGAGAGATCGGTCTGACAGTCAACATCGAGAAGATCGAGGCTGCAGCCCTCACTGCAAAGAGCGCATTCAAGACCGCTGAGCATGAGTCAATGATCTACACCCTCGGATGGAACAGCTACGGAGATGATGCATCCCGTGCATACGGCGTAGGTTCCAACACCAACAAGGCAACACTGACCAACGACAGAGTCATGGAGCTCCTGGAGATCGGAAGAAGCACCACTGACGCAGAGGCCAGAAAGGCTGCCTATGCTGAGATCCAGACACTCAATCATGAGCATGCATGGTATCTCCCGCTCTACTATACGGGACTTGCAGTAGCAACCCGCACAGGCGTTTCCGGAGTCATCTGGGAAGGTCACCAGAGCCACGACTACCAGAACATCGTCGCAACAAAGTAAGCTTCGACAACAGATAATCCAGTGAAACAGCGCCGGAAAAGGCGCTGTTTCAATAAGGGGCTGCACGGACAGTTCCCAAAGGAGTCAAAGTGCACCGTTACGTAATTAAGAGGCTTCTGCTTTTGATACCTGTCATCATCGGTGTCTCATTCATGATCTATTTCATTATGGATCTTGCTCCGGGAAACATCATCACCCAGCTTGTCGGTGAAGATGCCTCGGAAGAGCAGATAATGGCACTGAAGCATGAGTACGGCTATGACCGCACCGTATTCTATAGATATGGAAAATATATGCTGGGTCTTCTGCATGGAGATCTCGGTATTTCATATATAACGAAGAAACCTGTCTGGGACATGTACATAACCAGGCTACCGAAGACGCTGTGGCTTGCTCTAGGCGCAAGCGTTGTGGCCATTGTGCTGAGCATTCCTCTGGGGATTGTCTCTGCCGTCAAGAGCGGGTCTCTTGTCGACAATTCCTGTATGGTTCTGGCCCTCTTGGGTCTGTCAATGCCTAACTTCTGGCTGGGACTGCTGCTGATCATCGAGTTCTCGTTGAATCTCGGATGGTTTCCCTCCGGAGGCTACACCGGCTTCAGCTCGGTTATCCTTCCGGCCATCACCATCGGAACAGGACATATGGCAGTCATGACCAGAACCACCAGATCCTCGATGATCGATGTCATCAGGCAGGACTACCTGCGCACTGCAAGAGCAAAGGGAGTGAGTGAGAACAAGGTCATCACAAAGCATGCCTTCAGGAATGCATTCATTCCTATTCTGACGATCATCGGTGACCAGCTGGCCATCGGTATCGGAGGAGCAGTGCTGACCGAGACCGTCTTTGCATGGCCTGGAGTCGGAAGGCTCATCATCGACTATGTCCACCAGAGAGATGTTCCTGTGGTAACTGGAGCAATCATCGTAACAACGCTCATCACAGGTGTCGTGCATCTGGTAGTCGACCTCCTTTATGCCGTGGTTGACCCGAGAATCAAGGGAAAATACAGCAGAAGAAGTGTCCGACGTACCAAAGTGAAGAAGGAGGCTGCATAATGGCTAAACAGCAGTTAGTCTCCAGACAGTATATGAAGAGAAGCCGTGCGGGAGAGGTCTGGCACAGACTGAAGAAGAACAAGGGCGCAATGATCGGCCTTGCAATAATCGTTCTCCTTGCACTGGTTGCAATATTCGCAGACCTGCTTGTCGACTATGAGAACCAGGTCATCGGAATGACCCTGAAAGACAGGCTTCAGCATCCGAGCAAGGCCCACATAATGGGAACTGACGATCTTGGCAGAGACATCTTTGCAAGACTGATCTACGGTTCCAGATTCAGTCTCTCGGTAGGTGTCGTTGCCGTTGCCATCGCAGTTGTGGCCGGAGTCATCCTCGGTGCATTCGCCGGATACTACTCCGGAGGTATCGTCGAGGACATCATCATGAGGTTCACCGACATATTCGCTGCAGTACCGAACATGCTCATGGCAATAGTCATCGTTGCTGCCCTGGGTGCAAATACGGTCAACCTTATGATTTCCGTCGGAGTCACCAGTATCCCGCAGTTCGTAAGAACGACCAGAGCTGCTGTTCTTACGGTCACCGGACAGGAGTATATCGAAAGTGCAAGGGCAATAGGCGAGAGTGAGACTAAGATTATCTTCAAGCACATCCTGCCCAACTGCCTCAGCCCGATCATCGTCCGTGTCACACTCAGGGTTTCATCGGCAATCATCTCGGCATCGTCCCTGAGCTTCCTGGGTCTCGGTGTTCCTGCTCCGAATCCGGAGTGGGGCTCGATGCTCTCGACCGGAAGGGCCTACCTCAGAGGTTACAGCTACATGACCCTGTTCCCGGGCCTTGCAATCATGATTACGGTTCTGGCTTTCAATATGGTCGGTGACGGCCTGCGTGATGCCATGGACCCGAAGCTCAAGAAATAAGGAGGTCTGCAATGGAAAACAAGAATGATATCATCCTGGATGTAGACCACCTTACGGTCAACTATGAACTTGAGGACGAAACAGTCGAGGCAGTCAGAGACGTGTCTTTCAAGCTGGGCAGGGGAAAGACTCTCGGCCTGGTCGGAGAGACCGGCGCCGGCAAGACCACGACCGCATTGTCCATATTGAATCTTATTCCTGATCCTCCCGGAGTAATCAAAGGCGGGACTATCAAACTTGACGGTGAGAACGTACTTGAGAAGACTGCCAAAGAGATGACGAGGATAAGGGGAAAAGAAGTTTCGATGATCTTCCAGGATCCGATGACCAGTCTGAACCCCGTCTTCACCGTTGGTGACCAGATTGCAGAGGCCATCATGATCCATGAGAAACTGGACAAGAAGGCTGCTTTCGAGAAGGCTCAGGAGATGCTTGAGATTGTCGGAATCCCGGGAGAAAGGGCGGGTGAGTATCCCCATCAGTTCTCGGGTGGCATGAAGCAACGTGTCGTCATCGCCATTGCCCTTGCATGTAATCCGCAGCTTCTGATTGCAGACGAACCGACCACCGCTTTGGACGTTACTATCCAGGCCCAGGTTCTGGATCTGATGAAAGAGCTGAAGAAAAAGTACGGAATGGCCATGATTCTGATTACCCATGATCTGGGTATCATCGCTGAGACATGTGACGATGTCGCTGTCATGTATGCCGGAAAGATAATCGAGCGCGGTTCACTGGAAGAGGTTTTCAACACCGCCAGGCATCCTTATACCGAGGGTCTGTTCAACAGTCTGCCGAATATCGCTGAGCGCAAAGAACGTCTCAAGCCGATTCCCGGACTCATGCCCGATCCGACAAAGCTGCCCAAGGGCTGTGCCTTTGCACCCAGATGTCCGTATGCCAAGAGCTCATGCATCGATGTCATGCCGGAGGAAAGACACTTCGGAGGAACACATTACTGCAGCTGCAATGCTTACGATGACGAGAGCTTCCGTCTTGAAAGGGAGGACATAGTACTATGAGTGATATCCTGTTGGAGGTAAAGAACCTCAAGAAATACTTCAAAACCCCCAAGGGAATGCTTCATGCAGTGGACGATGTCTCATTTACCATAGAGCGTGGTAAAACTTTGGGTATTGTCGGCGAATCAGGCTGCGGAAAGTCAACTACCGGCCGCTGTATCATGCGTCTGATAGAGCCCACCAGCGGACAGGTGATATTCGACGGGGTGAATCTTGCATCCCTCTCGGGACGCCAGATGAGAAAGGCCCGCAAGGATATCCAGATTATTTTCCAGGATCCGTTCTCATCCCTCGATCCAAGACAGACGGTTCTTCAGGCCATTGCCGAGCCGATTATCCAGAACAAGCTGATCAAGGGTACTGCAGCAATCGAGAAGCGTGTTCTCGAGCTCATGGAAACGGTAGGTCTTGCAGAAAGGCTTATCAACTCTTATCCGCACGAGTTGGACGGCGGAAGGCGCCAGAGAATCGGAATTGCCAGAGCCCTGAGCGTGGAGCCCAAGTTGATCATCTGTGATGAACCGGTATCGGCTCTGGACGTCTCCATTCAGGCACAGATTCTGAACCTTCTGGAGGACCTGCAGGACAAGCTGGGACTGACCTACATCTTCATCACCCATGACCTCAGCGTCGTGAATCACTTCTCTGATGATATTGCAGTCATGTACCTGGGCAAGATGGTTGAAAAGGCTCCGGCAGAAGAACTGTTTGCCCATCCGACCCATCCTTATACCAAGGCTCTGCTTTCGGCAATCCCGGTTCCGGATCTGAGATACAAGCAGGAGAGAATCCTTCTCAAGGGTGAGATTGCATCCCCGGTCAATCCGCCGGACCAGTGCCGTTTCTACAAGCGCTGCTATATGTCATGCGACCAATGCAGGGGCAAGGAACCGAGTCTTGTAGAGATGACTCCCAACCATTTCGTTGCATGTCATCTCTGCCAAATCGGCTGACGAAAAGGGGAGTTAAAAGAGGAATAGATTATGAGTGATAAAATCAGAATCAGATGGCTAACCAATGCCAGCTTCGAGATACAGGGTTGCGGACAGGTGATTCTCACGGATCCCTGCCTGCACCAGAGCACATACAAGGGGATTGATGCCTCCTCGTTCGAGAAAGTGGACCATGTGGTGGTTTCGCATCTGCACTGGGACCACATCACGGAACTCCCGATAATCGAGAACAAACACCATCCGTTCATCTATACCGGTGCATTGGGTGCAGACCTTCTGGCTTCATGGCTTGACTGCAATACATCCCTGATTTTCCCGATGTTCCCGGACCAGGAACTGGATATGGGACCGGTTAAGATCAAGATGTTCTACAACCGCCATGCCAATGTGGGAAAGACCAAGAGCGAGCAGACCGGCAAATGCGAGGAGTATGACTTCATGAAGCTCTATCCCGGTCTGGACAAGCTTCAGAGCATGGGCGGCATGGAGATGTGTTCCTATCTGATTACTTTCGAGAACGGTTTCAGAATCCTCTTCTGGGGCGGTAATATCGCACAGAACCAGATCTCCCATCTCAGAGGCCTTAAGCCGGATGTTGCTCTGATGCAGTATTCCAAACAGGGTGCAATAACTCTCTCGGAACTTGCAGAGGCAGTTCAGCCCGGTGTATTGATTCCGCATCATCACGATCTGAAGATTCCGTTTGCCGATGAGCGTACTCAGGAGAAGCTTAGGGTTCTGAAGGAAACCTACAAGGGGAAACTCATCTGCCCGGAGAACGGACAGTGGCTTGAGTTCTGATTCTCTGTTATACTTCCGGCAGGAAGGATAAGTATGTCATTGACCTCCAGAATGCTTCAGAAAGCCTTTGTGCTTGCCGATTCTCAGAAAAACAAGGGGCAGGTTACTCCGGAAAGTATCATCCGCTTCGATGACATCGTCTACGGACCTGATGCCAAATGGAACGTGCTGGATGTCTACAGGCCGCGTGATGCACAGGGCAAGCTTCCCGTAATCATCGATGTCCACGGAGGCGGATGGGTCTACGGGGACAAGGAAGTGTATCAGTTCTACTGCATGGCCCTGGCCAGGCGCGGATTCGCGGTAGTGAACTTCACATACCGTCTTGCCCCGGATTTCATCTTCCCTTCCAGCATGGAAGACACCGATCTGGCGGTACGCTTTACTCTTTCCCATGCCGACGAGTACGGATTCGATCTGGATAACGTGTTCATGGTCGGAGACTCTGCCGGTGCCCACATGGTGACGATGTACAGCCTGATGTGTACCGACCGTGCATATGCATCCGAGGCAGTCGGTGTGGTCCCTCCCGAGGGGTTCGTTCCGAAGGCAGTGGTACTCAACTGCGGCATCTACGACATCATAGAGATGATGAAGAGCCAGAACGCTTCGGTGATTCTGCTCAAGCCTCTGGTCAAGGACCTTCTGGGTGTGGACAGAATCACCGAGGAAATCGAAAGGGAAAAGGAACGCATCCTCAGCCCAGGAAGGTTTGTCGGGCCCACCTTTCCGCCGGCATTCGTGATGACATGCAATGCGGATTTTCTCAAGGAGCAGCCCGATTACCTCATTCCCAAGCTTGAGGAGAACAATGTGAAGCATGTCTTCAAGGTCTATGGGGAGAAAGGCGGCAAGGCACTTGCACACGTGTTCCACTGCGACCCGAGGCTGGACGAGGCCAGAATTTGCAATGATGAGGAAATGGCTTTCCTCAAGTCTTTTGTTGTCTGACACAGGCAAATCCATGCTATATTGAAAGCAACTCTATCTGTGAGGTCTTAGGATGACTTTCGGTCTGTATGTAATCTGGATAGTCCAGACTATAGTGGCTTATGCAATACTCTTTCTGATCCAGCTCCCGCTTCGCCGCCATGGGGGATGGATCCTGCGTGCGGTTGTCTTTGTGGTCAAGCTGGTCCTGCTCGCAGGCACCGCATACGTTGCAGTTGCGGTGGATACCTGGATCAGCTGGAACCTGAACTATACGCTCGGCGCGTTCTATCTGGCGATAATGGGAGACTTGCTCTCCGATATCGTGACCCTGCCCGTGGTAATCACCAAAAAGAGAGAGGGCTGCATTACGATTCAGGCCGTCGTTGCTCTTGTTCTTACGCTTCTGATCCTTATCCTGGGAGCCGTGAACATGCAGAACGTCAGGAAGAACGAGCTCACATACACTTCGGAGAAGCTTACCAGAAGGCACCGCTTCGTATTTATCTCGGACCTTCATGCAGGGTCATCTCAAAGCGCTGACACAGTCGAGAAGACAATGCTCGAGATAGCTTCACAGCGGCCTGATTTCATCGTTCTGGGCGGAGATATCACGGATGAGTTCACGACCGAGGATGAGATGGTCACAACATACAGCCTTCTGGGCTCAATGGACGTTCCGGTCTATTTCATCTACGGCAACCACGACCGTCAGGCCAAGGCTTACAGGGTAGGTGGTGCCAAATATACTCCTGAGAAACTGGAGGAAACCCTCCGGTACTACGGCATCATAGTTCTCAGGGACCAGTGGGTGCAGATTTCGCCCGATCTGGTGCTTATGGGCCGTGAGGATGTCTCCGATTCCTCACGCCTCGCCGTCGATGAACTCAAGCCCAGACCTGATAATGCCTATGTGGTCAATATCGACCATTCTCCATACCAGACGGATGACATCGTGGCTACAAAAGCGGATCTGCAGCTTTCGGG
>JAGCUM010000049.1 GCA_017962865.1 Spirochaetales bacterium | reverse complement strand
GTCCCGGTGAAAGCGGAAATCTCACCATCAGCGACAATATGCCGTGGCAGAACTTCGCAAAGATCACCGCCTACACCGCTGATTTCAAGTACACGTTCCTTACAAGCTTCTATCCGCATCCGCTCAACTACTGGGACAACCAGGAAGGCGGAGGAACTCCCGAGTGGCACGGAATGGACAACGGATACCACCATCCCTACCGCGGCCTGAGCATGTACATCGGACACAGATTCGAGCTCAGGTTCCTGAAGGACAAGTTCACATTCGCCGCCACTGAGGGCCTGATGTACATGTCGGAGGACAACACCATCGATGTGCGTGCCCTGAACCCGCTGAACTTCAACCACAACAACTACATCGCATACAATTCCAACTCAACCCTCACGCTGGAGTTCAACTACACCCCGTTCAAGGGCTTCAACACCTATGGTCAGTGGATTGTGGATGAGATCGCTTTCCCCGGAATCGAGACACCGCCTTCAGAGTCATACAGAACCGTTCCGACTGCAATGGGATTCCTCTTCGGAGCCAAGGGTGCATTCACCATGGGCAACGGAATCTTCCACGCCAGTGCCGAGTTCGCAAAGACCGATCCGTACCTCTATCTCAGGGACGGAATCCGCGACGGAGACGGCAACTACGGCATCAACTATGTCGTGGCAATCCGCAACTGGTCTTCCGTGGGCGCAGGAATCACCTATGACGAGTACTTCCTCGGCTACACCTACGGTCCCGATGCCGTTGTGGCCAACGTTAAGGCCGGCTGGACAACAACCGACCTCAGGCTCAGCATCGAAGGCAGCTTCTTCTTCATGGCACACGGAACCCATGACGCTTGGACCGCATGGACAAGAGTCGGCGGAGACGAGAACTATCAGTACGACAAGTCCTCCCCGACAACAAAGCACACCTCATACAACGCAAAGTATGCCTACAAGACCGGTGCGGACCTCTCCGTCGAGAAGACCACAGTCTGCGGAATCAATGCAACATACAAGGTCACATCCTGGCTCACAGCCCTCGTTCAGGCCGATTACGTGAACATCAGGAACTACGGCAATGTCGAAGGAGTGAACCAGAGCGATTTCCAGGTCGTGGTAAGCGCACGCTTCTACTTCTGATTCGTCGCATAGAGAAAGTTATGGCCCCGGTTTCCCGGGGCCTTTCTTTTGTTTTCAGAAGTTTGCTTCCAGTCCGAGGGCGAACTGGTTGTCCTGTCCCCTGCTTCCCGCAATCATGTCGTATTGGAAATAGGCTGCGACATTTTTCGAAAAATACTTCTTGGCACAGAGCTCAAGAAGAATGAAGTTCCACGATTCTCCGCTCGGTGCGAATGTGTTGTCTCCGACTGTGAACAGCGAACGGGTGTTCTTTTCGCCGTGGACCATGTACAGCCCCTCGACACTGAGCATCCAGGAGGTCGGAACCTCATAGCTCAGCTTCAGGTCCGCCACTACGGCATCTCCGCCGTATCTGTATCCTATGTAGAACAGATTGCCTCTGTAGCTTCCGACATAGCCCAGACCCGGGTCCGTGATATCCTGTTTCGGATTGGTCTCGGGATCTGCGATATGCTGGGCCCTCAGATAGAGGTAAGGCATCGTGTAGGCGCCTTCCAGACCGATTGTAAGAACTCCCTTTCCTGCAAGACTCACGTTCTTCAGCCCCAGCATGGCACCGAAGGCCAAAGGTTCGTTGAACCGGTCCTGCACCTTCTCCACGGGGGATGCAAACTGATCCAGGGCGAACTGACCGTAAAGGTTCCAGCCCTTTGCAAGGGCATAGCTTGCCTCTAGGTCCACGATCGAGTTCGCGTTGCCGGCTATGAAGTAATTGTGGAAGTACATCACCGGATTTACGTATCTGATATCCGCGGACATACCGTCCCTTCTGTACATGATGGATTCATTGACTGCGGCATAGAGTCTGTCGGACAGGAATCGGCATTCAATCCTGTGTGTCATGTAGAAGAGAACTCCATCGCCGCCCTCCAGGATGCCGTTCTCCTCATCCCGCCGGAGATGGGGATAGAAGCTCATGATGAACGAGTACTTGTACCTGCTGCCGAACAGTGAGAACCTCAGCAGGTTCTGATAAGGCATCGTGTTGCTGAAGATCAGACTTCCGGTGTTCCCCAATCCCATCTGAAGGCGGTCGCGTCCGTACTCGAGGCTCCAGCTGTCCGAACCGACCGTGAAGAAAGCCCTCGAGGGCTCCCTCTGGTCCATATCGGTCGTCAGTCCCTTCGGAGTCAGGTTGGCTATGTCGAAATCGAAGTTGAAATCGCTGTAGCCGTTGTTGTAGAACTCGTTCTTGTACTGATACCAGACGAAGCTGTAGAGGTGCTCTCCTACCCAGGTCTCCCAGTCGGCTCTGAAGGTCGGAACCTCATGTTCGGAGCGGAAAAGGTTGTTTGTCATATCGTTGAACGGATAGACATAGCCTTTGTCGGTATGGGCATAACCCGTTATGGAGGCATAGCCGCCGAAGGTCATTCCGAAGAGGTCATCAACCTTGATCTTAGGCTCCTCTTTCAAGGCTTCTTCAACTATGGAGTAAAGAACAACGGAGGTCTCTTTTGATACTTTTGACAGTATTTTTTCTGTCTCAGCTACTGTCCAGGGCCTCGTTGTAGAGGGAACAGCCTTTCCTTCCAGTATGTACAGCTCGTCGACGGCGCGATAGACATCGCTCTCCAGCGGTATCACCTTCTGCCCGTTGAAGGCAAAAAGCGATACCCCGAGGAACAATACCAGAAGAAAGACCGCTGTCCTTTTCATCTGTCTCAACTATATCAGAAGCACTGCCAGGAGAGGCCGAAGACAATCTGGATATCGGAAGCGTTCTGTCCGTTGATGTTGAAGATGTTCTTCATGGCAACGTAGTCGAAATCCAGGTTCAGCTCGAGGCCGTCCACGATTCTGTAGCTTGCACCGAGACCGAGATCAAGGGTTGTCCACTTTGCGTTTCTGGCAGCCTGTGCATCGGCATATCTGTAGTTGCTTGTGCTGGCGTGAGAGGAGGATGTTCCCGTGTACTCCGCATAGTAAGCATCATCGTCTGCAGGAGCTTCCGCCCACTTTGTCCAAAGATCATGTGTTCCGTGTACGATGTACATTCCCCTTGCCCTGAGCGAGAGTTTCTCTCCCTCCCATGAGGCATCGAGGTTTGAAACCATGCAGTCCGGTCCGTACTCGTAACCGATAACATAATCTTCATAGAGAACATCGGTATGCACGTCCCTGTTCTCGTAGGCATAGAGTCTGGACTTGATGGCTCCGACATAGTCCATGCCGTAGCTTTCCGTATAACCGCTGTCGCGGAGATAGCAGAACGGGCTTACATAGGCAAATTCCGGATTGATGGTAAGAACGCCTTCCTTGACTCCTCCGACGTACTTGGCTCCGACGAGGTATGCGTTTCCGTCAGGAGACTGACCCGCCTCGATTCTTCCGGAGATGCTCTCGAAGCCAGGCATCCTTCCCTGGTCCACGAGAATCTGACCGTAGACGTTCAGGCCCTTTGCGATTGTCCAGTCGAGCTCAAGAGCCAGTGTCGAGTTGGAATTCTTGGACATGAACGCATTGTGCATGAAATACAGGGGGCTCAGGGCCGGGAATTCGATGTTGTTCGTCGGTGAAGCATACATCAGACCTTCCGTAAGGGCGAGGCCGACCTTGTCCTTGAAGAACCTGAACTCGAATCTGTGGGCGGCATAGAAGAAGATTCCGTCCATCCTGACGGTCGAGTTGTTGTAGCCTGTTCCGGAATAGCCGGGATGACCGGTATCGGTATCATAATAGTTCTGCTTCTCCGGGAAGAAGGAAATCAGGTATGTGTACTTGAACCTCTCGCCGTAGGCTGTTGCCCTGACCATATCGTGATACGGGAAATTGTCCGAAAGAACCACGTTTCCGGTCTTGCCGGCGCCCCAGGACAGTCTGTCACGGCCGACTTCAACGGACCAGCCGTTTCCGCCGAATGCTGCGAATGCCCTGTGCGGGAAGCTTGCGATGTCCATGACCTTCAGGTTGAACTTCAGGTTCTGGAGCATCATGATGTTTGTGTTCATCTTGGTGGAACCGAGCTCACCGAACTCGTCCCCGCGTGCTGCGTTCTGAAGAGGCATATCGAACACGCTGTAGAAATGGTCGGTAAGCCATGTCTCCCACTCAAGGTTGAAGAACGGAACGATGTGGTTCAGATCCTTTGCGAACCACCAGGACCTGCCTTCGAAGGCATGGTCGACAAGTCCGTTGACGTCGGTTCTTGTGAATGCATCGGCAGCCTGGGCATCGTATGTATGTGCATAGAGCTCGGTGTTGATGACTCCCGAGAACGAAAGGGCTCCGTTCTTGAACTCGATCTGGCGCTCTGCGGTCAACTCTGCCATCGCAGCGTCATATCTGTTTGTCATGAAGGACGGGACATCGCTTCTGTCGATGGCTTCAAGCATTGAGAGAAGCTCATCACCGCTCCACGGACCTGCTGTGGAAGGCAGTGCATGTCCGGTGAGGACATAGATGTCGGAAATGGTTCTGTAGATGTCATTGTCTACCGAATAGATCTTCTGGGTGTTGGCCGCGAAGACAGTTGAAAGCGATATCAACAAAATCGCCAAAAATGTCAGAAAACGTCTCATGGCTTTGACTGTAACAAACAAACCGCAAAGGGACAAGCTTTTTGATGACTCTTTCCATATATATTGCTAAAATGCAAGGGAACGAACAGTTCATGGGAGAAACATATTATGAAAAGAATTCTGATTGCGATTGCAATCGCACTCCTCGTTTCGGCTTCTGTGTTCGCCTATTCGAACCAGCAGAAGATTTACTCCGTCGACAGCGGAGTCTACAAGGCAATGGAAACCCTGTACATCCTCTCAGGCAAGGCCCTGCCCTCATCTTCCGGCCCGTGGTCGGAGATGGAACTGCAGAAAATGCTGGCAAAGATCGACAGGTCTTCACTGCCCGATGCGGCGCAGAAATACTATGACTACGTCGAAGGCATGATAACCTCCGAACCCAGAAGGCAGTATGCCGACAACTTCGCAATGGAGTTCGGACTGGATCTGGACCTGGAGCTCTACTTCCATACCAATGATGCCGTCAATCTGGAGGAAGACTGGTTCCATGGCTATACCGAAAGACAGAAGTTCCTCTCCTTCACATTCGAGACCTGGCCCACAAACCGCTTCTACGGTTTCTTCTCGGTCGATATGGGACTCGGAATCGGCAAGGCTATCGCCGAAGGCTACAACCCGCTCTACAAACCGGGACTATCCATCAACATGCCGATAGTCAACGAGCTTCTCTTCACCAAGCGGGAGATGTTTGACGGATTCAACTTTCACTTCCCCGAGCGTGCATTCGTTTCGGCAGGAGGAGCAAACTGGTCCTTCATGGCCGGTCGTGACAGGCTCTCGTGGGGCAGCGGTGAAACCGGAAACCTCATGCTTTCGGATTCCTTCCCCGTCCACACCATGGCCCGTTTCAATACATTCTTCGATGCCTTCAAGTACTCACTGGTGGCAACCATCTACCCGTTCAGTTCTGCAGACGGCCAGTATGACAGCCTCGACGGTTACAAGGCCCTGCTGGTGCACAGGATCGAGTTCAACCTGTTCAAGGACAAGGTCGGCCTGATCATAAACGAGGCCTGTATGTTCTGGTCCAACCCGGATGCAGATACAGGAGCACAGCAGTTCTTCCTGGCACAGATAAACCCGTTCGGCTTCATGCACAACGAGTACGTTCCGCGCAATGCCAACTCCCTGCTGGTATTCGAGGCAAACTACACACCGTTTGCAGGAATCAATGCATACGGCCAGTTTGCAGTCGACGAATTCTCCGGCCCGGGCGAAGGCAAGTGGAATCCGCCGGCATTCGGCTTCCTTGCCGGTGCAAAAGGCGCATTTGCTGCAGGCATCGGTATCATGACCGCCAGCCTCGAGTTTGCCAAGACCGACCCGTACCTCTACACCAGAGGCCTTCACTACAACGCCACCGAGACCCGCGGTTACGGTTTCGATGCCATCTACAGGAGCTTTGTAAACGGATTTGCAGTCATAAACGACAGGATGTTCACCACCTAC
>JAGCUM010000048.1 GCA_017962865.1 Spirochaetales bacterium | reverse complement strand
GAAGTCCACGCTGAAGGATTTCTGCTTCAGAATGTCCCTGCAGTAGAGGACCGTTGCATCCAGCAGGGCCTGCTGGCTTTCGAAGTGGCTGTAGATGCTTGCCTTGCGGATGCCCACTTCAAGGGCTATGTCCGAGAGGCTGACATTGGAAAGGCCCTGTTCCTCTCCCAGATCCAGCATGGCTGTGATTATATCTTCGCGGGTTGACATGGCTATATTAAAAACTACCGACCGTTAGTTAGTCAAGTGAAGTTTTCCGGTCTTAAAGGCATCGGCCTATGGCATGTTTCGGGAATGAGTTGTATAACGGACAGGCAAATTCAATTTAAAGGATGTGTTTATGTACGCACTCGTAGAGATTCTTGGAAAGCAGTACAAGGCAGAAGAGGGAAAGACCATCAGAGTCGACCTGGTCGATGCAGAAGTCGGCGCACAGGTTTCCTATGATTCTGTTCTTGCAGTTGTCAAGGAAGATGACGTTCGTTTCGGTGCCCCCTATGTTGCAGGCGCCAGCGTTGTAGCCACCCTTCAGTCCAACATCAAGGACGACAAGGTTCGTGTCTACAAGTATCACAGGAGAAAGGGATATCGCAGGACCCAGGGTCACAGACAGCAGTATTCAATTCTCACGATCGACAAGATCAACGCTTAAGGGAGGCAATCAATGGCTCATCATAAAGGTGGTGGTTCATCAAAGAACGGAAGAGATTCTAATGCACAGCGCCTGGGCGTGAAGCGCTATGGCGGCCAGCTCGTCAAGGGCGGTGAGATCCTTGTTCGCCAGCACGGCACAAAGATCCATCCGGGCGAGAACGTCGGTCTCGGATCTGACTACACTCTCTTTGCAAAGGTCGGCGGAAAGGTTCTCTATCATCAGAGAAACAATCGCAATTACGTCAGCATCGTTGTTGAAGAGTAAGCAGTAGTTCTACAACTAACTGTGAAAAAGGAACTCTATGTTTGGTTTTTCAGATGAAACCTATATCGACATTGCCTCCGGAAACGGGGGCAATGGTTGTGTCTCATTCAGACGTGAGAAATTCGTCGAGAAGGGCGGCCCGGACGGCGGTGACGGCGGCAAGGGCGGCGATCTTGTCTTTGTCGTCAAGGACAACCTCAGGACCCTGGCTCATCTGAAGATCATCAGGACCTTCCGCGCGGAGAACGGCCGCAACGGAAGCGGTGCGCGCTGCTATGGGCGTGCCGGAGCTGACATGGAGATACCGGTTCCCCCGGGAACCGTGATCAAGGACGCCAATACCGGAGAGGTCATCAAGGACCTGACCGGCGTTGAGCGCTTCGTGTTCCTCAAAGGCGGCAGAGGAGGGCTGGGAAACTATCATTTCCGCACCTCCACCCGTCAGGCACCCAAGTTCGCACAGCCGGGAGAACCCGGAATCGAGATGCGCGTGTGGCTTGAGCTTCGGGTCATCGAGGACATCGGATTCGTGGGCTTTCCCAATGCAGGGAAAAGCTCTCTGATGAACATGCTCACCAACGCCAGGAGCAAGGTCGCCTCCTATCCGTTCACTACGAAGATCCCGCAGCTGGGCATGATGCGTCTGGGCGAGCAGGACGTGGTTCTTGCGGATATTCCGGGCATAATCGAAGGTGCCAGCCAGGGCGCAGGCATGGGGTTCAAGTTCCTCAAGCACATAGCCCGCACCGGAGGTCTGGCTTATCTTATCGACATGTCCGATCCCGAGTGTCTGTCCCGCTATGAGCAGCTTCACAGCGAGCTCGAGGCCTATTCTCCCGATCTGGTGCAGAAGAAAGAGGTGCTCATCGGCACCAAGCTGGACGAGGAGGGGGCAGCGGAGAACTTCGAGCTCTTCAAGGCCAAATATGCCGACAAGCAGGTCTTCGGCATGTCCATCTTCGACGAGGATTCGGTCAAACCCATCATGCGCGCCTTCGTGCAGATGATAGACAAACCCGCCGAAGAGCGGGGCTTCTCGGCAAGACCCGACACGGATGCCTACTATCCGGAATCCCTGGAGGAATATGAGCAAGGAAACTAAGATCGCAGTCTTCGGCGGAAGCTTCGACCCGGTGCATCTGGGCCATCTGTTTCTGCTTCACTGCGCAGTCTCCATGACGGACTACGAAAGCTTCCTCATCATTCCCGCAAAGGTCAGCAACTTCAAGCAGGACAACCGCCCTCAGGCCTCCGACGCCGACAGGCTCAACATGCTTCGTCTGGCCATCGAGGACTTCAGGGAACTCTACCCCGAAGACAGCTCCGCGCACATCGAAGTCTCCGCAATGGAGCTCGAGCGCGGCGGAATCTCCTACACATCGGATACCATCCGTCAGCTCAGACTTCAGAATGATACCTCGAAAATCGGCCTGATTATGGGCGATGACCACATAGAAGGCCTTTCCCGCTGGCACGATTTTGAGTATCTCAGGGACAACGTCGAGTTTCTGATCTGCAGACGCAACAGTCAGGAAAGCACCTGGAATCTGCCCGATGACCTGTACTACAGGGCCCTTGTGCCCGAGAGCGTGGCACCGCAGTCCTCCAGTGCAATCAGGACCGATCTTGCAGGCAACCTGGATTATCTTTCGAAGAGGGTACGCGAATATGTCAAGGCACACGATCTGTACAATTGACGATCTTTCGGCCTTCCTCAGATCTACGGTGTCCGAGAAGCGCTTTTTGCACAGCACGGGTGTAGCCAAGACCACTGCCGATGTGCTCTCGCATTTCGGCTGCCACGACTACTGCAAAACCTGGAACGGCTTTGCGGCCCCCGCATTCTGCGGTCTTGCTCACGATATTGCAAGGGAAATGTCGGATGCCTCGTTGCTCGACTACTGCAGAAAAAACGGACTGTACCTTTCAAAAGAGGACATCGATGCTCCTGTACTGGCACACGGAACCGTGTCTGCGGAGATTGCGATGGAACTGGTTGGGAGATCTCCGATGTCCTGGTACAAGGCACTGTGCGTGCACACCACAGGCAATG
>JAGCUM010000047.1 GCA_017962865.1 Spirochaetales bacterium | reverse complement strand
GCTGCACGCCTTCTCTGGAAACATCCGGACTTGAGGAGGCACTGTTCTTGCCTGCAATCTTGTCGATCTCATCACTGAAGATGATTCCCATCTGCTCGGTGCGCTCCTTGGCGATCTCGAAAGCCTTCTCCTGATCCACGCTGCGCTCGGTCTCTTCCTCGGTGAACATCTCACGGGCACGTTTGACCGTCACCTTGCGTCTCTTGGCCTTCGAAGGTCCCTGTGTAGCGTTCTGGAAGATGGATCCAAGGCTGTTCATGGCATTCTGAAGATCGTCCATGCTTCCGGTCATAAGCTCTATACCGACTTTCTGACGGAACATGCCTGCGGGAATCTCCACTTCGGTGTTGTCCAGAAGACCGGCCCTGAGCTGGACACGGATCTGTTCGCGTGCACTGAGGCGAGCGCTGTCGAAGGCGGCATCGTTCTGATTGGGATTGACGTTGGGAATGAGGACATCGAGAAGCCTCTCCTCCACCCTTTCCTTGACGGCCTTCTCGTTCTGGGCAGCCATTTCCCTGCGGACCATCGATACGGCAGAACCCATCAGGTCACGGACCATAGACTCGACATCGCGGCCGACATAACCGACTTCGGTGTATTTCGTGGCCTCGACCTTGATGAACGGGGCCTTTGAAAGCCTTGCGATTCTTCTTGCAATCTCGGTCTTTCCTACTCCGGTGGGACCGATCATGATGATGTTCTTGGGGTAGACTTCCTCCCTGATGCTTTCAGGCAGTTTCTTGCGTCTGGACCTGTTGCGCAGCGCAACTGCGATTGTCCTCTTGGCCTTGTCCTGGCCTATGACATACTTGTCCAGCTCGGCAACGATCTGTGCCGGTACCATATCATCGAGAGAGAGGGGTTTCTCCTCGACCTTCTTATCGGTTTCTACCAATGCATTTTCTTCTTTTACAATGATTTCTTCAGACATCAGCCGATCTCCTCAGCAGTGAAGTTGGTGTCCGTGTAGATGCAGATGGAGCTTGCAATCTCCAGAGACTTGATGGCGATCTCCTTTGCAGTGAGATTCTTGGCACACTCGAGATAAGCCCTTGCGGCAGACACGGCATAGTTTCCGCCGCTTCCGATGGCGATTGCATCGTACTCGGGCTCGAGAACATCACCCGTACCCGTAATCAGGAAGATCTTCTTCCCGTCGGTTGCAAGCATCATTGCCTCGAGCTTGCGAAGCATCTTGTCGGTTCTCCAGTCCTTGGCAAGGTTAACCGATGCCCTGGTAAGGTCTCCGTTGACCTCAGCAAGCTTCTTCTCGAAGTGCTCGAAGAGCGTGAAGGCATCCGCAGTACCGCCTGCGAATCCGATTACGATCTTATCCTGATATATACGTCTGACCTTGCGGGCATTGCCCTTCATGACGGTATCGCCGGCAGTGACCTGTCCGTCACCTGCGATACAGACCTTGTGGTCTTTCTTGACCGCGATAATCGTGGTTCCTCTGAAACTCATTCTTCCTTCCTCCCATGCGGATGGCTTTTTCTGTACACGTCTTCAAGCCGCTTCCCGGTCACGTGGGTATAGATCTGCGTGGTCCCGATGCTTTCATGCCCCAGAAGGACCTGCACTACCCTGATATCCGTATCATTGTCCATCAGATTCGTCGCAAACGAATGCCGGAAAACGTGGGGCGTGAACTTCTTGGTCAGCCCCAGCTTCAACCTGTACTTGTCAAAAATACTGTGAACAGTCGAAAGCGGCAACTGTTTACCCTTGTTATTTATCAGAACGATTCCGTTATCCTTCTGCCGGGTCCTTGCCAGAACCTCTGCCCTCTGCGGCAGGTAGGTCTCCAGCATTGCAAGCGCACGCTTGGTCAGGAACACGAAGCGTTGCTTGTTCCCCTTTCCTATCACGCTTACACGACGGGTCTTGAAGTCGATATCTGAAATCTTCATGTCCATTATCTCGCTGAGTCGGCACCCTGTGCTGTAGAACAGATGGAACATGGTAACTTCCATCAGCGATGTGTAGTCTTCGGTCGGACAACCGAGAATAAGCTCTATCTCCTCCGGTGCCAGCACGGTAGGGATCTTCCGGGTGTTCTTCGCCCCGGATACCCTCTTGAACGGGTCTGAAGTCACTACACCGTTCTCCAGCAGGCTGTGGAAGAAGCTCCTGTTTGCACTGAGGATCCTGTTGATGGTGGCATGGCTGAGTTCCTGGTCATAGAGTTCGGAGGTGAACTCGCGGGCATCCTCGAAGGCCATCTCCTCCACTGCCAGATCGTGGGAACTGAGGAAGGTATCAAGGCGCATAAGATCATGACCGTATGAAATCACGGTCTTTTCGGAATATCCGCGGACATCCCTGAGGTAGGAAAGGAAACCGTCGATGTATACCCTGTTCTGTATCAGTCTGTCGTTGTCAGGCACATCAACATTATATCCATTTTCCTATGCAGAGCCAATCTCCTTCTTCATCAGATAACACCTGTCACCGAATCTTTTCGCCGACTCGGAATACCCGTCCAGAAGCCCTGCTTCATCGCATTCCACGACCTGAAGCAGGCTTTCCTTCCCGGATATATCCCTGGATGCCAACGATGTCAGGACAGCAGACCCGTCATTGAACAGCTGCGTCGTTCCTGCCTGCACGAACCTGTCCCCCACACCTTCGCTTCCCACGTATATCTCCTTGCCCATCTGGACGCAGTAGTCGCAGGTGTTCAGCGTTCCGCTTCTGTCCGGTGCCTGTACAGCAACGACGAAGGTGGAATATGCAGCGATAATCAGGTTTCTGGATAGGAAATTGCTCTTGTAGGCCACCGCATGGGGCGCAAACCGGCTCAGGACACAGCCACCGCTGTCTGTGATTCGCTTGCGAAGCTCGAAGGTAAGACACGGATATTCCTCATCGTGTCCGCAGGCCAGAACCCCTATGCATGGCCCCTGCCCGTCCACAGCCCCTCTCATGGCAGCCTGGTCGATACCCTCAGCAAACCCAGAAATCAGATTCATGCCGTTTCCCACCGCTTCCAGACCGAACCTGTAGGCCTGCTGTATGCCCCCATAGGTGGCATGCCTTGTTCCAACGACGGCAGCCGTACGTTTCAGGCAATCAGGCCTTTGACCGTCGCAGAGCAACATGTACGGAAGATGTGTCCGAATCGGATTGAATGACGGATAATCCGCATCTCCGTACCAGATGATGCTGTGATTCTGGCTTTTTGAAAGCCAATGAATCACATCCCTCGTCTCTCGAAGGTACAGACGGAATCTGCTGTCTTTGCTCGATATCTCCTCTAGAGAAGCTTCGGACAGCACCAGTCTGTGCCTGCTTTCCGGCGACAGGTATTCGTTGAAACCTATGGCCAGCCTTCTTTCCATCTCAATGCAATCAAAGTCCATGGTTTTCACCCTCCTGCCTCATATAACGGAAAAACTGTCGTTTTCATTAAAGAAAAACGACAGTTTCATGAACTTTTTTCAATTTTTATTTCGTGTCAATAAAATAAGTTAATTGTCTTCAGGATGAGCTTTTTCGAATGCCCTGAAAATATCGTCCGTATCCACATGGGTATAGATTTCAGTAGTACGGATATCGCTGTGTCCCAGAAGCTCCTGGACCGAGCGCAAATCAGCTCCGTTCTGAAGCAGATGGGTTGCAAAGCTGTGCCTCAAGGTATGGACCTTGGAATCGACTCCGGCAAGGGCGGCATACTTCTTAAGACGATACCAGATTTCCTCCCTGGTAATCGGTTTCTGCTGCTGGCTGATGAACATGATCTGGCTTCGGGTCTTTCCCAGAAGACGAGGACGGACACTGTTGATGTAGGTCTCAAGATAACTTGCAGCAACATCCCCTACCGGAATCATCCTCTCCTTGCTGCCCTTGCCCAATACCACAAGGCGACGCTCGAGGCTGTAGTACCTTCCGACCCTCAGATTGGCGCACTCGCTTACCCTGAGTCCGCATGAGTAGATCAGCTCCAGCATAGTACGGTCCCTGAAACCTATGTCGCTGGTGGTGTCGATTACATCGAGGATACGGCTTACCGCATCGGTATCGATGGTCTGGGGAAGACGCTTGGGAGTCTTGTTCCTGGGCAACAGCTCAGTAGGATCATCGTTTCTGATGCGCTCGTTCTGAAGGTATGAGAAGAAAGCCTTCAGTGCAGTTATCACCCTGGACATGGTCCTCGGGGAAAGCTTTTCTCCGGAGTCTCCCCCGTTTGCTCTCCAGAGGAGATAATCCTTGAGCTGGATTGTAGTTATCGTACTGTAATCAAGAGAATTATCCTCGATATAAGAGAGAAAGCATGCAATCTCGTGCTCATACACTTGCCGTGTAGCCTTCGATGCATGCTTCTCTATTAGGAGGCTCTGTGAAAAGTCCTCGAGAATCACTTGTTCTCCTCATCGTTTCTCTGATAGCGGAGAATCGAAGGGATGGAATAGTCGGTCGGATTGCCGTTGGGAGCCTGTCTGCGTCCCAGCTGGGTCTGAAGGTCCTGCCATCTGTTGATGGAGATGACCTCATCGGGCTTCTTCTGGGGCTGCTGCTCTCTCGGAGCGCTCTGGGCTGCCTGTGCGGCATTGTTGGCGTTCTGGTTGTTGATGAACTGGTCGAATCTGGGCTGCTTCTTCTCGAACTGCGGCATATCGACCGTAACGCTCTCACGCTCGAATCCTGTAGCGACGACAGTGACCTTGACCTTGTCTCCGAGGTCCGGGTTGTAGGCCTGACCTGCAATGATCAGAGCATCCTGGTCGCAGTTCTCGGTAATCATCTCGACGACATCCTGGTACTCCTGCAGTGTAAGACCGTCGCTTGCGGTGAGGTTGACGAGAACACTCTTCGCACCATCGATCTTGGCATTCTCAAGCAGCGGATTGCTGATAGCCTGTCTTGCGGCATCCACGGCGCGGTTGGCACCCTCTCCGAGGCCGATACCCATGATTGCATCGCCCTTGCCCTTCATGACCGTTCTGACATCAGCGAAGTCGATATTGATTTCACCGGGCTCGGTGATCAGTTCGGAAATACCCTGAACACCCTGTCTCAGGACATCGTCTGCCATGAGGAAGGCCTGCTTGATCGGAGTGTTGTTCTCGGCGACCTTGAGAAGATACTGGTTCGGAATGAGAATAAGGGTATCGACATTCTTGCGGAGCCTGTCGATTCCCTCGTTTGCGAACTGGAGCTTCTTGCGGCCCTCGAATGCAAACGGAGTGGTAACAACGGCAACGGTGAGGATATTCATGCCCTTTGCGATTTCCGCAACGACGGGAGCGGCTCCGGTACCGGTTCCGCCGCCCATTCCGGCAGTGATGAACACCATATCGGTGCCTTCGAGGATATCACGGATCTCATCCTTGCTCTCCTCTGCTGCCTTCTGACCCATCTCGGGGATTCCGCCGGCTCCGAGGCCGCCGGTAAGCTCCTTTCCGATAGGAATACGCATCTGGGCGTTTGAACGCTGCAGAGCCTGAACATCAGTGTTCAGTGCAACGAAAGTGACCTTCTTGAGGCCGCTCTCGATCATTCTGTTTATGGCATTTCCACCACCGCCGCCGACACCGATGACCTTGATGTCGGTAGGTGGAGTCTGTTCATCATGAAGCAAATCCTCGATAATTCCGAAATCCATATCTTTCCTCTTTTAAACCTGTGTAAATACCGTTGTCAGATAATTGTCTTGAAGAAGCCCGAGATCTTCCTGAAGAAGCCCTCCGACTTTGCAGACCTCTTGTCCTTTCCCCTGTTGCCTGAGGAAGAACCTGCCTTCTTGGCCTCTGTCTTCAGCAGACCAAGAACCGTTGTGTACTTCGGGTTGATGTAGGACCTGTCCAGTCCCGGAAGAGCCTCCGGGAAACCGATTCTGGCCTGCATCCTGAATATCTCGGAAGCAAGATCCGTTACTCCGGAGAGCAGCGATCCTCCTCCGACGAGAACAACTCCGCCGCCGTATGTGCTGGGCGGAAGCTTGGAATCGAGATCCTTCTTCAGAAGGGAGAATATCTCGGCCATTCTGGGCTCGATGATCTTGCAGAGCTCGCTCTTGGGCATCTGGATGGCCGGAAGACCTCCGACCTGCGGAATGATGATCTTCTCGTCAGCCTGGACATTGGGGATGTAGCAGCTTCCGCTCTCGACCTTCACCTGCTCTGCAACCATCTTCGGTTTGTTGAGCATATAGGCTATGTCATTGGTAACGTTGCTTGAACCCAGATCTACTCCTCCCACATAGTAGGTAGAGCCGTTCTGGTAGACGATCATGTTAGCAGTTGAACCGCCCAGATTGATAAGGATGGTACCCATCTCCTTCTCGTCGGCCGAGAGAACTACCTCGGCATCGGCAAGTGAAGCCAATACAAGGCGCGAGGAGCTGATTCCTGCCCTCTGGAGGGTCTTTCTGGTGTTGGAGCAGTTGCTGGATGAACCGGTGACGATGAGGACCTTGCTCTCGAGCCTGTGGCCCGTCATGTTCGCGGGATCCTTGATTCCGCTCTTGCCGTCCACCAGGAAGTCCTGGACGAGTGTATGGAGAATCTCCCTGTCTACCGGAAGCTCGAAAGCCCTGGCGACTTCAAGGGAGTGATAGATGTCATTGGAAGAAATCTCGAGGTCCTTGGTATTGATTCCGACAACGCCCTGGGACTGGGTACCGCCGACGGAACCGCCGCCGACACCGGTGATGACGCTCTGGACCTCTGCTCCGGCCTGGAGCTCAGCCTCCTGTATGACAGATGAGATTGTCTTGAGTGTCTGTTCGACGTTGACAATAACTCCGGACCTTACTCCCTCGCTGGGTCGCTCGCAGATGCTGTCCACCATGAGCTGGCCGTCTTTTGAGAGAGACCCGACTACGGCTCTCACCCAGGATGAGCCGATATCCAATCCCATCATTATCTTCTCAGAAGCCATGGTTGCCCCCTAAGTCCTTTTGACAAGTGTGTTTGCGTAGAGGTCATAGATGACATTCGCACCACCTGCGGAAAACTGGCTACTGATGAGATCGAGCGCCTCTGAAAGACGCTGGGCACTCACAAGCTCACGAACATAGAGCGTGGAGTTCAATGATGACAGATCGATAACGAGTCTTCCGAATTCGTTACCATTATTATTATCGTATTTTATATTAGTTATCAAGTTGTTGCCGCTCAATTGTTCAGCCAACTTCAGCATTGAAGAGAAGCCCTCGTCCGCACCCCATTTGACAACCATCTGGGCATAAGCAGGATTCAGTTCCACGACTGCCGGCTTGTCGAAGGCATCCCAGGTCTGCTGGCCTACCTGCTCCAGGATTCCGTCATGGGAGAAGAAATAACTGACCTCCCTGTTGTCGGAAATACTGTAGCACTTGAGGGCAACTTCACTGTATGTGATCTTTATGATGAGTTTGTCAGGATAATAACGTCTTATGCTGACTTCAGATACTCCGTCGAATGCCTCGAGCTCCTTCTTCAGGGACCTGAGGTTGACTTCAAAGATATTCCTCCCCTT
>JAGCUM010000046.1 GCA_017962865.1 Spirochaetales bacterium | reverse complement strand
TCTTTCGGAATAAAATTTTTACAATTCAGGGCCGATTTTTGAAAAATTTTTGACTATTTTGTTACAAAAGGGTTTTACAATTGTTGTTATTTTGTATAAAATAAGCAAAAACCTATTGCGCAAAAGGGTGAAAAAAATGGTTAAGAAAAACTTGCTTTTGGTTATGCTCTTGTTGGTCACGATCTGTTTTGCTTCGGCATTCCAGTTTTCTCCGCTTGAGCAGACATTCGAGCCTTCGGGTGAGAAAGCCACACAGACGTACACAATCGTCAACGATTCAGATGACCAGATTGCCATCAGTCTTTCCGTTCTCAGCAGAGATCAGGATGCAGAAGGCAACGAGGTGAGGGCAGATGCTTCAAAGGAATTCCTTATCAGCCCGTCCAAAGTTATCGTCAATCCTCAGTCGACCTACGTCGTAAGAGTCCAGTATCGCGGACCTTCGACCGTTACAGTCGAGAAATCATATAGGCTCATGGCCGAGCAGATCCCTTATTCCCAGGGAAAGAGCCAGACCACTCAGAGCATGTTCAACTTCCTGTATGTCTATGCAACCAGCCTTTACGTGACTCCGTCCGAGACAAAGGTCCAGATGGATATCTCTTCCGTCAAGGCCCGCATTGATGCTGAAGGCAACCAGGTGATGGATGTCACGATCAGGAACAGGGGTAACATCCACCAGATCCTTCTGGACGCTGAGCTTACAATCAAGGGCTCTGACGGCTCGATCACACTTACCGAGTCCGAGCAGCTTCCCGGCATTGACTCAATCAACGTTCTTGCCAGAAAGACCATCACAAAGACAATTCCGTGGCCCGAGGGACTCAAGTTCGTAGAGGGCGGAAGTTATTCCGGAACTCTCAAGTACTCCGATTAAAACGAGTTAATTCATTTTTCCTGACAGGCCTTGATGATGAACAAAAGGTTTAAGACCGTCACATCAATAGGACTCCTCTTTGTCATTATTGTGCTCTTCGTGCTCTTTTTCCACACATGCAGCATGCAGTACCAGAAAGAGCATGAGGTTGTAGAAGAGCCGGTTATTGAGGAAGTCCAGCAGCCTGAGCCTGTCGAGGAACCTGTAGTAGTGGAGACACCACCTGCTGAGGTCGTCGAAGAACCGCCGGCAGAGGCTCCGGAAGTGGTTGAGCCCATTGAAGAGCCTGTAGAAGAACCCGTTGAAGAGCCGCAGGGACCGAAGGTGCCTGAAGCGCCGGATCTTGACTGGTTTGTCTACACCGAACTCTATGTCGACAGAATCGATAACTGGGACAGCGCCCTGTTCGAGGATGAGATCGACTGGTCGCAGTTCGTCTTCAGTGATGAGGAAATCGTTCTTCCGGACGGAACCTACTACGCACACCTGTATGTAAATGACACTTCATTCGGCACGATCGAGTTCGAGCAGAAGGATGCCCAGCAGTTGTTCAAGAGGGTTGATCTCGAAGCCGAGCTGAACGGTACGCTAGCCACCGATTATTACTTCGAGTTCTTCTCCAATTCGAGCGACTACTATGATCTGGCTTATCTGGAGACGAAGGCTGAAAGAGTCGATTATGACAGCAACAACCTGCTGCTGTATCTGTACTTCAATTCTTCACAGGTTCCAGTCCAGACGATTTCGATGAACAGCTCCACATATTCACTGCTCAGGCAGAACTATGATGTGGTCGGAAACGTGATCATCGAACCCGCCAAGTTCTCCTTCGAATCCAACATCAGCGCATTCGTCAGTGCACAGTATGACAGGGACTTCCTGCTTTCAGGTCTCTCTGCATCACTGAGCCTCTCCAATACATTCTCGTTCTGGAACATCACGTTCAGCCTGCCGATGTCGATAAGCTACATCAAGTCAGCAGGTATCATTCCTTCCATCGGCAACTGGTCCGGTTATCTGGATTTCCCGAATTCCAACCTCAGGCTTACATTCGGAAATGTCGGTAATGCAGGATTCTCAAGCGGCTCTCCGTTCGGCTTCACCCTCGAAAAGAGCTACAGCTTCGGAACCAGCTCGGCCCTGTCCAACCAGTACACACAGACCATCACCCTTACGGAAGATTCCACTGTCGATATCCGTGTCAACGGCAACTCGGTCTATACCAAGACCCTCAGCCTCGGTGTCTACAGGCTTACGGACTTCGCATTCGTGCAGGGTGCCAACGATATCGTCGTGACAATCCACCCGATTTCGATGGGCGACGATACCAGCATGGACCAGGTGATGCATTTCAGCCAGGACTACGATACCTCGCTCATGGCGAAAGGGGAGTCCGTATGGCGATTCGGTGCAAGCATACCGAAGATCTCCCAGGCCAAGGATGCCGAGAATTCAACTGCATTCGGATTCGTGACACCGGCCCTGCCGCAGTATTCAAGAATCAACGGCTGGACCAAGATGGTCAATATCTATGAGCTCGGTGCAATGAGCGTATTCTGGGAGCAGACGATAGGTCTTGCCCATTCCTACACTCAGACACATTCGTTCAGCTTCGTCTTCGAGCGCAACCGTACTGATTCGGATTTACCGGGAGAGTATTCGGCAACATTCAACGGTACTGTTTCCGGTATCCTGGCAACATCCATCGGTACTACAAGAGCTACGTTCAACGGTACTCTTTCCACTGCCGCTGCAGGCAGAAACAGCCTGTCGGTGAATCTCTCGCACAGCTTCGTATATCCGGCTCTCAAGCCTCTGAGCCTTTCCGGATCGTATATGCTGACATCCGATTCCCAGACAGTATCGCTCAACACGGGTTATTCGTTCTCCGTCAAGAGCCTGAGACTCGGTCTTTCGTTCAGCACATCCTACCGCTTCTCCAATAAGAACAATCTGGGAGGCAGCGGAGGTCTGATCACAAAGCCGTGGACCGCAAACGGTTCACTTTCGATGGGAACAAGCCTCGGAAAGCACGGTTCGTTCTCACTCAACGCCTCGATCAACCAGGATCTTGTGTTCTATGCTACTGCAAGCGTGAGCTTCTCCTACGGTACAAGCAGCGTGAACTCCTCCGTGACAACAAGCAACGGACAGTCCTTCGTCGGTAATGTCGGTTTGTACTACAGACCGAGTTCGACAAGCAGGAACAGCTTCCAGCTGAACTTCTCGAACATCAACCTTGCAAGTCCCGTGAACCACACTGCATCTGCTACATGGTCGCACTCCGGTGACCTGTTCAGCTTCTCGGTGAGACAGCAGGCCAATGCCAAGTACACAAGGTTCAATACTTCGTTCTCGATCAATACCGCACTGGCATTCGCCGACGGTTACTTCGCTATGACGAACAGCCTCTACGGACCGTTCATGATCGTTGCTCCGCAGTCATCACTCAAGAAGGCCTCTATCTCGGTATCCAATGCCATCGATTCAAGTGCAAGCGTATCCAGAAAGACCTTCGGCAACGTGCTTTACACAAGGCTTTCGATGTACAAGGCCAACAACATCGTCGTGTTTGCTTCCAACGGATCGCTGTTCACATCGTCAGGATCGTTCCTCTTCAAGGCAACGCCTGTCGCACGTCAGGGCTTCCTCGCCAGGATTTCACTTGAGTCCTCGATTGCTGTTTCCGGTATCCTCAGACACGATGCATCCACTCCGTACGATTCATACTCGTCACCGATCTACGATGTAACGATTGCCGATGACGGAGTGAGTGTTGCTAATATGGAAATCGATACCGATTCCTACTTCTTCACCGATATCGACGGAAGATACATCCTCAGCGATCTCAAGAGCGGAACATACATGATTGACCTCAATGTCGACGGTCAGTGGTATGCCGCATTCTTCGAGGTTCCTTCTGTAGACAAGCCCGGCTATGTCGCCCTCTACAAGGACTTCGATGCTACCGAGCTTGCCGAGGATTCGGAAATCATGCAGAAGTATGATGTGAAGACATTCGATGAATCATACGCAGGTTCCCTGTATCTTGAAATCGACCAGTACATCACAGAAGAAGAGTACTGGGATATGCTCTTCCAGATTGCAGACTGGGAAGATGATTGGGAAGACTGGGATGATGAATGGATCGACGAAGATGTCGATACCAGCCAGTATCAGACCGTAGAGAATTCCTCCCTGTAAAAATGAAGTGCTTTGTAATAGCTCAGGAGAACAAGGTCAAGGCCCTGAATGTAGTAGGGGTGAAGGGAATTGCCGTCGAAGGACTCGATGATGTCCGCAAGGCAGTGGAAGATGCCGTATCGGACAGAACGATCGGAACGTTGCTTGTTTCAAAAGAGGTTCAGGAAAAGGCTTCCGATATTTTGGAACGTCACAGGAATAGAGCGGTTCTTCCTGTTGTCATGCTTCTTGACGATTGAGTTTTACAAGTATTTTCTCGACTCTGAGACCATCCATTGAAATGACCTTCAGACTCATTCCGTCTTCCTCGAGTGTTTCTCCGGAGGTGGGGAAGTGTCCCAGCTTCTCGACGATCCAACCGCCTACGGTATCGCTTTCAGCTTCGAAGCTGTCTTCGTCGATTCCCGCCAGCTCAATGAAATCACCTATGGAAAGATCTCCGTCGACTTCAAACTCATTATCATTTCTGACAACCACATCCGGGTCGACTTCATCGGTTTCATCATAGATTTCACCAACGATCTGCTCCAATACGTCTTCCATCGAGATGACTCCCAGTGTTCCGCTGTATTCGTCCGTTACGATGGCCAGATGCTGCTTTGCGCTCTTGAGGGTATTCAGTACGTTGGGAAGCTTCATTGCCTTGTACACGAAGCAGGGCTTCATGAGCAGAGGCCTGAGATCGATCGGAGCATCCTGAGCGGAATCCTGGTCCGATTCGCTGCTGAACAGAGCGTTCTCCTCATGCTCGGCAAGTGCCTTGTAGACCATGTTCAGGTGCAGTATTCCGATGATGTTGTCGATGCTGTCCTGATAGACCGGAATCCTGGAGTAGGGAGAGTTATCAATCTCGGTTCTGATTTCTTCCCAGCTGTCATCGATATCGATGGCATGGACATCCACGCGGGCTGTCATGACTTCCGAAGCAGAGATGTCCGCAAAGTCGATTGCAGCATGCATGAGGTTGGAATCTGACTCGTCTATGATACCTTCATCCTCTGCCGTTTCGATGATTGACTGAAGCTCCTCGACGGACTCGTCGTTCTCGCTGTCGACTTCTTCCTTCATTCCCATAGTGATGAGGTGGACAAAGCCAACGATAATCCAAATCAAAGGTTTGAAGATAAAAATCATAACATTTATTGCAGAAGAGGCATTCATTGAAAAGCCCGTGGCATTTTTCTTGGCGAAGATCTTCGGGATGGTTTCGCCGAAGATGACCACCAGTACGGTGAGTATGATGGTTGCCAGCCAGGTATATTTGTCGCTTCCCAAAGCCAGTATGACGAGCACCGAAGCGAGGGAGGAGGCGGCTATATTTACCAGGTTGTTTCCGATCAGTATGGCGCTGAGGGCGTTGTCGAAATTGCCCGTGATCCTGAGGGCCATCTTCGCCTTTCTCCAACCCTTTGCTTTCTCTTCCCTGATGTTCTCAAGCCTGACCGTGTTGCAGGCAGAGAATGCCATTTCGGAAGCGGAGAAGAAAGCCGAAAGGACGATGCAGAGGACCAGTCCGATGGAGACAAGGAGTATGTTCATTCTTTTTCCTCCTCATCTTCTTCGGGCAGGGGAATCACCTGGATCCTGACCTTGTAGATTCTGTTGTGGTGGATGTCATCCACAGTTACGCGAAGATTGAAGTAATCGAAGTAATCGCCCTTTTTCGGAATCTCGGAGAACTGCTCATAGACCCATTCGCCTATCTGGAGGTTTGCTCCATCCTTATCGTCCTCCTGCGGGTCATCGAAGTCTATGAAGTCGAATACTGCATTCAGGGTCTGTGTGGCATCCACGAGGTATGTGTCATCCGTAAGTGGAACAATCGGTTCCTGGACGATATCGCTTTCATCCCAGATTTCTCCTACAAGCTCTTCAAGGATATCCTCGACAGTGATGATACCGAGGGTTCCGCCGTAGCTGTCCGTGATGACTGCCATGTTCAGCTTCTTCTTGGACATCTGGGGCAGAAGCTCATGGATTTCGGTACTCTGGTGTGCATAGTAGACCTTGTCCATGGTCTCCCTAATGTCGGGGATGCTTCCGGTCTGCAGGTAGGACTTGAGGAATTTTCGGATCTGAACCACTCCGATGATGTTGTCTATAGTCCCCTCATAGACCGGGATACGGCTATGGGTCTGCTTTCTGATGAAGGCCAGAATCTCTTCGGGATCGTCCTCGATATCGATTGCTGCTATATCCACTCTCGGAGTGAGAATGCTTTCGGCCGTGACATCTCCGAACTCAAGGGCGGAGGAGATGAGGTCGCTCTGATTCTCGTCCAGAGTTCCTTCCTCTGCCATCTCATCGATGATATCGTGAAGCTCATCCTCGGTGACGGATACAGGGGCATCGCCTTTCTGATGCTTCGTGACGCTCCGACCGATGGCCGTCAGGAGGTTTGCAAGAGGGGAGAGTATCTTCATCAGCAGGCTCAGAAGTCCTGCGCATCTGAGAATCAGCTTTTCCGGGTGCTTCTTGGCAATGCTTTTGGGGAGCATCTCGC
>JAGCUM010000045.1 GCA_017962865.1 Spirochaetales bacterium | reverse complement strand
TGTACGAACTGTCTGAAACACTGCCCCACCGAGGCAATCCGCGTCAGAGGCGGCAGAGCGCATATAATCGATACCCACTGCATCGACTGCGGAGAATGCATCAGAGTCTGTGAGAACCACGCCAAGGTGGCCGTCACCGACCCGATGGACATGATTAAGCAGTTCAAGTATGCCATCGCCCTCCCCGCACCCTCCCTCTACGGCCAGTTCCGCGGTCTGAAGAACCCGGAGTACGTCATCGAGGCCCTGCGCTGCATCGGTTTTGCCGATGTCTACGAGGTAGCCAGAGGTGCAGACGTGGTCACCCGCGCAATAAGGGAGAAGCTCAAGCAGCCCGATCTGCCCAAGCCCCTGATCTCCTCAGCCTGTCCTGCAGTCGTGCGACTCATCCAGGTCCGCTTCCCCGATCTGCTAGAGAACGTCGTGGATATCCGCCAGCCGATGGAAGTCGCCGCAACCATAGCCAAGGCCGAGTTCGTCAGGAAGAACAACTGCTCGCCCGATGAGGTCGGCTGCTTCTTCATCACACCCTGCCCCGCCAAGATGACTGCAATCCGCAACCCGATGGGACAGTCCAAATCCGGCGTCGACGGCGCAATATCCATCCTTGAAGTCTACGGACAGCTTCTGCCCTACGTGGAAAGGATGATGAACGATCCCGCATACCGTCCGGCCACCAAGTACGGCGTGGCATGGTCCACATCCGACGGAGAGGCCAACGCCGTCTGTCCGGAGAACAGCCTCTCGGTTGACGGAATCAACAACGTAATCCGCGTCCTCGAGGAGGTCGAGAACTACAAGCTCACCGACCTTACCTACTTCGAGGGCAACGCCTGTCTGGGCGGCTGTGTCGGCGGCCCGCTGACATTCGAGAACAACTATGTCGCCAAGAACACCATCCGCCAGATGGTGAACCAGATGCCGGAAGTCCATCCCGACAAGGATGTTCCGACCTCGATTCTCAACAAATATCCCACCAAGAACGATGTGGAAATCCTCCCCCGTGATGCCATCAAGCTGGATGACGATATGGCCGTGGCCATGAAGAAGATGACCCGCATGAACGAGATAATCGAAAGGCTTCCGGGCTATGACTGCGGTTCCTGCGGATCTCCGACCTGCCGCTCGTTTGCCGAGGACATCGTGCGCGGTTACTGCATGGAGATGGACTGCATCCACATCGCAAGGGTGAAGATCAAGGATATGGCCAAGCAGATGCTTGAGATCGCCCAGTCCGAACGTTCTTAGGATTAGGAGGAAAACAATGAAAGTATCGGACCTTATTCCGTTGATTGAAGCAAAGAACCTGACCCCTTCTCTTCCGTTGGACCGCGAAGTAACCTGCGGATATGTCTGCGACCTGCTCAGCTGGGTCATGGCCCACGGTGACAGCGGCATGGCCTGGGTTACGGTGCAGACCCACATGAACGTGATTGCCGTCGCCGTCCTCTCCGAGATGGCCTGCGTGATTCTGCCCGAGGGAATCGATATGGAAGCCGAAAGCCTCGAGAAGGCAATCTCGGAGGAAATGATCGTCCTCCAGTCGCCGCTTACGGCCTTCGACATCTGCGGCAGGATGGCTGCAAAGGGAATCCCTGCCAACAACTGAAACCTCCCTTATGGTTGAGCTTTTTTCAGACCTGCACATCCATTCATGCCTCTCCCCCTGCGGCAACGACGACATGACGCCGGCCAACATCTGCGGGATGGCAGCCCTCAAGGGCCTTCAGATGATTGCGGTCACCGACCACAACACCGCGCGCAACCTGCCTGCGGTCAAAACCTGCTGCGATGCATATGGCCTTCTGATGATTCCGGGTATGGAAATCACCACCAGGGAAGAGGTCCATCTCCTCGGTTATTTCGAAACCGTCGAACAGGCTCTGGACTTCTCCGAGTTCCTTCGGCCCCACATGCCCAAGGCCAAGAACAGACCCAAGTTCTTCGGCAACCAGTTCGTCATGGACGAGGATGACAACATCATAGCCGAGGAGGACGAGCTTCTGATCGGAGCCTCGGACCTCAGGCTTTCGGAACTGACCGCAATAATCCGCGAACGTGGCGGAGTCCCGGTTCCTGCCCACATCAACCGCGGCTCGAACGGACTTCTGATCAACCTCGGCATCATGCCCGAGGAACTCTGCTTCACCGCCGTGGAGGTCTGGCGCGATCTGCCCTGCGCCCATACGCCCCAGGTCGGAAAGGTCATCCTCCACTCTTCCGATGCCCATCAGCTGGGCGATATCCTCGAGCCCGAAATCAAGGTCTCACTGCCCGAACCATCCGCCCATGCGTTCCTTGAAATGCTCAGAGCGGGTGCCAAAGAGGCATAAAACATCCCAAATAATCCTCAAAACCACGTGATTCTTGTTGTATATACTAATACTAAAATGTTATAGTTTTATTCGGTTGTTTACGGCCAATCGGAATATCTTAACGATAATAAGGAGAATCTCATGGATCAGTCCAAAGAGAAGTTTGCTCAACTGCAGAAGCTCATTGATTCCCACAAGAACATGAAGGGTGCATTGATGCCGATCCTGCAGGGAGCACAGGGCATTTTTGGATGCGTTTCTGAAGATGTGCAGAAGTTCATCGCAGAAGGTCTCGGAGTACCTCTCAGCGAGGTTTACGGCGTCGCCACCTTCTATGCACAGTTTTCACTGCGTCCGAAAGGAAAGTATCTTATCAGCGTCTGTCTGGGTACCGCATGTTACGTCAAGGGAAGCCAGTCTGTTCTTGATAAGCTCTCGGAAGTTCTGGAAGTTCCAGTCGGAGGAACTACTCCGGACGGAAAGTTCACACTGGAAGCCACACGCTGCCTCGGCGCTTGCGGTCTTGCTCCGGTCATGATGATCAACGGAGAGGTCTACGGACGTCTTACCCCGGATGCCATCCCCGCCATCATCGACAAGTACAAGGCACAGGACTGAGGGCCATAGATGAAAGAGATTGCCCTGCATCTGCTTGATATTGTCCAGAACAGTGTCAGAGCCGGTGCTTCGCATGTGGAGATACGCTTTCTGCTGGGAGCAGACGGCGTACTTGAGATGGGCGTCAGGGATGACGGCTGCGGAATGTCGGCGGAATTGCTTTCCCGTGTGCGCAGCCCCTTCACGACAACCAGAACCACCCGGAAAGTCGGGCTCGGCATTCCCCTGCTGATGCAGAATGCCATGCAGTCCGGCGGTCATGTGGACATCGAGAGCGAGGAAGGAAAAGGTACGGATATCGTCGCCTATTTCAACACCGGCTCGATCGACTGCCTTCCGCTCGGGGATCTGGCTTCGACAATGGCATCCATTATCATGGGCAGTCCGGACAAACCGGAATTCGCCATCCGCTGCGAATCTCCTTCCGGAGAGATGTCCTTCTCCACCGAGACCATCCGTCCGGTGCTTGAAGGAGTATCCCTTGCGGAACCCGGAGTCGTGCAATGGATCAGGGAATCCCTTAAAGAAGAAATCGAACCAATTTTGGGAGGAATCTTGAAATGAAAACATTGGCAGAACTTGAAGCGATTCGCAAAGCAACGCTTTCACGCATTAATCTGCGCACCGAAGAGAAGAGCGAGACTACTCGTGTCGTCATCGGAATGGCCACCTGTGGTATTGCCGCCGGTGCCCGTCCTGTCATGCTGTCCTTCATGGATGAAATCGAAAAACGTCAGCTGGCTCATGTGCAGATTTCCCAGACCGGCTGTATCGGTATGTGCCGCCTCGAGCCGATGGTGGATGTGATCCTGCCCGGCAAGGAAAAGGTCACCTACGTCCATGTCAAGCCGGAGATGGTTCCGCGCATTGTCGCAGAGCATATTGTAAACGGCCGCCCGGTTGAAGAGTACACCATCGGCGCAGCCGAGAAGAACTGAGTCGGAGGATAAAATGGAAATTTATCGCGCACATGTTTTGGTCTGCGGCGGTACCGGTTGTTCATCCTCCGGATCCGCAACTCTGATTGAGCGTTTCAATCAGAAGATTGCAGAAGCTGGACTGGATAAGGAAGTCAAGGTCATCCGCACCGGATGTTTCGGACTCTGTGAAGCCGGTCCTGTCGTCATCGTCTACCCCGAAGGCACATTCTACAGCCGTGTCAAGCCGGAAAACGTTGACGAGATTGTTTCCGAGCATCTGCTCAAGGGCCGCAAGGTCGAGCATCTGGTCTACGCTGACCATGCCACACACGAGCAGGATGCAACGAAGTCTCTTGATGAGATCCCGTTCTACAAGCACCAGATGCGTATCGCACTGCGCAACTGCGGTGTCATCGATCCCGAGAACATCGACGAGTATCTGGCAATGGACGGTTACAAGGCCCTTGAGAAGGTCCTCACCAAGA
>JAGCUM010000044.1 GCA_017962865.1 Spirochaetales bacterium | reverse complement strand
TCCCTGCTCTACTCCATTTCCCTCGAAGGCAAGCCTGACTGCAGCGGACTTCTGAGCTGCAACTACTACTCGGGCGAAGGAGTGACCGACTTCGACAGCGGACTTCCGCTCTTCTTGCACAAGCCCGATTCGCCGGTCCATCTTGCCGACTTCATGCGCACCCATATGATGAGCGCAATGGCAACACTTAAGATCGGAATGGATATTCTGCGCTCAGAAAACGTGAAGATAGACAAGATCTTCGGCCACGGCGGCTATTTCAAGACCCCGGTCGCGGGCCAGAGGATTCTCAGTGCAGCCATCGGAGCTCCGGTTTCGGTCATGGAGACGGCAGGCGAAGGAGGCCCCTACGGCATGGCCCTTCTTGCGGCATACATGATCTGGGGCAAGGGAAGCAGCCTCGAGGACTATCTGGATCAGAAGGTCTTTGCAACAAGCAAGACTCAGACCATCATGGCCGATGAAGCTGAGGTAAAGGGATTCGATCAATATATAGAGAATTACAAGAAGCTTCTTGATGTAGAGAAGAAGGCTCTGGAGGCATTCGATGCTTGAGAAACTCAAAGAAGAAGTACTGAAAGCCAACCTGTTGCTCCCGAAGCACAACCTGGTGACCTTCACCTGGGGCAATGTCTCTGCAATCGACAGGGAGACGGGACTGATTGTCATCAAGCCCTCCGGAGTGGAATACGATGAGATGAAGGCCTCCGACATGGTGGTCGTGGACCTCGAGGGCAACGTCGTGGAAGGAAAGCTCAGACCGTCGAGCGATACTCCCACCCACATCGAGCTGTACAAGGCATTCCCGGAAATCGGAGGCGTGGTACATACCCACAGCCGCTGGGCAACCAGCTTCGCACAGGCAGGACTGGAAATCCGGCCTATGGGAACGACCCATGCCGACTACTTCTACGGCCCCATCCCCTGCACCAGAGCCCTCACGGACGAGGAAATCAAGGGTCAGTATGAAAAGAACACCGGAACGGTGATAATCGAGACCTTCAAGGGTATCGATCCGAATGCCGTGCCGGGTGTGCTGGTGCGCAACCACGGACCGTTTGCATGGGGTACAAGCGCCGCCAACGCGGTACACAATGCCGTGGTGATGGAGGAAGTTGCATTCATGAACTATCACGCAATGACGCTGAGGCCGGATGCCCCATGCGTCAGCCAGACTCTTCTGGACAAGCACTATTATAGAAAACATGGAAAGAACGCCTACTACGGGCAGGAGGTTAAATCGTGAAGAAGGAATTCTGGTTCATAGTCGGAAGTCAGGACCTGTATGGGGAGGAAGTCCTCAGAACAGTCGCAAAAAGAGCACAGGAGATGGCGACGGAGCTTTCCAAGGTACTTCCCTATCCCCTGGTCTACAAAGTCACCGCAATGAGCAACAGCCAGATTACGGATGTCATCAAGGAGGCCAACTACGATGACAGCTGCTACGGAATCATTACCTGGTGCCATACATTCAGCCCCTCCAAGATGTGGATCAACGGTCTTGCAGACCTCCGCAAGCCCTACTGCCATCTTGCCACCCAGTACAACCTTGAGATTCCCAACGAAGAAATCGATATGGATTTCATGAACCTCAACCAGGCCGCCCACGGTGACAGAGAGCACGGTTTCATCGGAACCAGACTCCGCATGCCGCGCAAGATAATCGCAGGCTACTGGAAGGATCCGGATGTCCATAAGCGCATAGCCAAGTGGATGCGCGTCTGTGTAGGCGTCAGAGTATCCAAGACCATGAAGGTCATGCGCTACGGCGACAACATGAGAGAAGTAGCCGTCACCGAAGGCGACAAGGTAGAAGCCCAGATCAAGCTCGGCTGGCAGGTCAACACCTGGGCAGTCGGTGATCTTGTGAAGGAGATGTCGACGGTCACTGAGGCGGAGATCGATGAGCTTTTCGCAACATACAAGAAGAAATATGACATCGCAACGGACAATATCGCAGCCATCCGCTATCAGGCCTGTGAAGAGATCGCCATGAAGAAGATGATGGACAGAAACGGCTGCAGGGCCTTCGCCAACACCTTCCAGGATCTCTACGGCATGGAGCAGCTTCCCGGCCTTGCATCCCAGCATCTGATGGCTCAGGGCTACGGCTACGGCGCAGAAGGAGACTGGAAGGTCAGCGCCATGACAGCCATCATCAAGGCCATGGGAGAGAACGAGAACGGCGCTTCAGCCTTCATGGAGGATTACACCTACCATCTGACAAAGGGCAATGAGTGCAGTCTCGGAGCCCACATGCTTGAGGTCTGCCCCTCAGTTGCAGCAGGAAAGCCCAGGATCGAGACACATCATCTGGGAATCGGTATGAACGAGAAGGATCCTGCAAGGCTTGTATTCGAAGGAAAGGCCGGCAAGGCAATCGTGGCCTCGCTTATCGACATGGGCGGAAGGATGCGCCTGATTGTCCAGGACATCGAGGCCATCAAGCCCATCATGGAGATGCCGAACCTGCCGGTAGCAAGAGTCATGTGGAAGGCCCTTCCTAATCTGACGACCGGCGTCGAATGCTGGATCATGGCAGGAGGAGCACACCACACGGTCCTCTCCTACGATGTAGATGCCGAGATGCTCGCAGACTGGGCACGCATCATGGATATCGAGTTCGTCCACATCGACAAGGACAGCACCCCGGAGAAGCTGGAGAAGGAGCTGTTCTTCAACGACATCGCTTGGAAACTCAGATAATTTTCTGCTGTCATATCGAGGGGTACCTTGTCAGGTGCCCCTCTCTTTTTGCATCTGAGTTGTGTTTTTTCCTTGCTATGTGCTATTTGTTATACATTTAAATTAG
>JAGCUM010000043.1 GCA_017962865.1 Spirochaetales bacterium | reverse complement strand
TTCCTGTCCGTTTCAGCCAGAACGGCAGGGTTCTCTACAATGCCGGTGGAGAACCTTTCCAACAGCTCATCGCTTGTAATGATATTCCTGATGTTCATCGGAGCCAATCCGGGATCCACGGGCGGAGGAGTGAAGACGACAACCATCTTCGTCATCTTCATTGCCATGGCTACGGTTGTTTCGGGCAAGAAGCCGACCGTATTCAAGAGACGTATCCCTCAGGACAGCATCATCAAGGCCCTTACGGTCTTCGTAATGGCGATTGTCGTGACGCTGCTGGCTACGTTCGGAATAATGCTTGTGGAGGGAAGCAGATTCTCGACTCTGGACATTCTGTTCGAGGTCGTTTCTGCAGCTGCAACCGTCGGTCTTTCGAGATCGCTTACTCCTTTCTTGCATATTGCAAGCAAGATAATGATAATGATCGTGATGTTTATCGGCCGTCTGGGACCGCTGACCATAGTAACAATGTTTACGAAAGTCAGGCCGGAACGCCTGGAATATATCGAGGAGAACGTCCTCATAGGCTGATAGGAGGTAATTATGGCAAGAATGAGTTCTGACAACTACGGCGTAATAGGCGTCGGTTATTTCGGAAGTGCAGTGGCCCGTACTCTGGCTGCAGCAGGAAAAAGCGTAATTGCCATAGATGTGGATCAGGGAAAGCTCAAGGAGCTCAGCCCATTCGTGTCTTCAGTCTATCAGATAGAGGGGCTGTCCAAGGAAGCCCTTGAGGATGCCGGAATAGGCAACTGTTCGACGGTCATAATCGGAATAGGCGAGCATATCGAATCAAGTATCCTGGCTACTCTTGCCTGTATAGAAATCGGTGTGCCCCGTGTCATAAGCAAGGCCGGAAGCAAGGCTCACGGAAAGATCCTCGAGAAGCTCGGGGCAGAGGTCATCTTCCCTGAGTTCGATGCAGGTGAGCGCTTGGCAATGAGCCTGATGAGTAAGGCCAACCTGGATATGCTTCCTATATCGGAAGAGTTTTCCATCATCAGTCTGGATCTCAATCCTGATTTTGCCGGAAGAACAATTCTGGATCTCAACTGGCGAAAGAAATACAGCGTCAACGTCATTGCCCTTATTTCCGATGGAAAGGCAAATGCCATGATTCTTCCCGACACAGTCATTCCCAAGACAGCCAGAGTTGTCCTTGCAGGAAGCAACCAGTCTCTTGAGAAGTTCAGGGAAGTCAACGCAAAGGGCATGGATTAATACTTAAAAAACAATAAGTAAATCCATTGCATTATTATTTAAATGATGTTATCGTCTCAATATGACCAGAACAGTTCAAGTCGGGGATCTGAAAATCGGTGGAACCTCACCTGTCAGTGTCCAGACAATGTACGATATTCCTCTTTCCAAGCTTGAGGATCGATTCGAATCCCGCATGGCCGTTCTCAAGGCCATGGGCTGCGATATCATCCGTTTCTCCTATCCTGACATCAGAGAGCACGATGCTCTGTGCAATGTCGTAAGACTCTGTCCGATGCCTGTCGTGGCGGACATTCACTTCGACTGGCGCAATGCCATGGATGCCATGGACTGCGGTGTTGCCAAGATCAGAATCAATCCCGGAAACATCGGTGAGAGGTGGAAGACCGAGGAGGTCGTGCGCAAGGCCCTGGACAAGGGTGTTGCCATCCGCATAGGACTCAACAGCGGCTCTTTGCCCAGAAATGATGAAGGAAAGAGTAAAGTCGATCTCATGGTCGATACTGCTCTCGAGTATATTTCCTGGTTCGAGAACCTCGGTTTCTACAATACCGTCGTTTCGCTGAAAGCCTCCGACAGCAACCTCAGCTATGAGGCTGCAAGGCTGTTCTCCTCAAAAAGCGACTATCCCATGCATCTGGGTGTAACCGAGGCAGGTGGGGTAGTGTCGTCCTGCGTCAAATCGACATGGACTCTCGGAAGACTCCTGGAGCAGGGAATAGGCGCAACCATCCGCTATTCAATCACAGGGAGCATCGAGGATGAGGTACAGGCCGGAGCGGAGCTTCTCAGAACACTGGGCCTTCGCAAGGGCGGCATGAAGATCGTCTCCTGTCCCATGTGCGGACGCTGCAGTTTCAACAGTCAGGGTTTTCTGAAGGAAGTGGAGCATGAGCTTCTTGCCACCGGAAAGGACATCTGCGTTGCCATAATGGGCTGTCAGGTAAACGGTCCCGGCGAGGCCAAGGGCGCGGACCTTGCTGTCACCGGAATCGGCAATAAGGTCTACCTCTACAGAAAGGGCGAAGTCCTGAAGCAGATTGAAGCCAAGGATGCGAAAGAAGAACTTCTTAAGGCAGTCTCGGAGTACGAGATATGAAAGACAAACTGATAATCAGGGGTGCCAGCGAGCACAACCTAAAGCACATAGACCTTGATCTGGACAAGAACAGCCTCATAGTTATTTCCGGACTCTCCGGAAGCGGAAAGAGCTCGCTTGCATTCGATACTATATTTGCTGAAGGACAAAGAAGATATGTCGAGTCTCTGAGCTCCTATGCCCGTATGTTCCTGGGCCGCCTGGACAAGCCGGAGGTCGAGCTTATCGAGGGTCTTTCACCTGCTATCGCCATTGAGCAGAAGACAACGGGAAACAACCCGCGTTCCACGGTCGGAACAGTAACCGAAGTATATGACTACTACAGGCTTCTATGGGCAAGGATCGGTATCGTTCACTGTCCGCAGTGCGGAAGGACCATCAGCCGCATGTCGGTCGACCAGATTATCGATGCCATCTACCGCCGAGGGGAGGAGGGGTCTAGGATTATGGTCCTGGCACCCGTTGCCCTGGGTCGCAAGGGCGAGTACAAGAAGGTCCTCGAGGATGCAAAGAAGGCAGGATACCAGAGGGTACGCATCGACGGCGAGATGCACATGCTGGATGAGAGTTTTTCTCTGGACAAGCAGGTCAAACACACCATCAGCATAGTAGTCGACCGTCTGATTCTGGAGAAATCCAGCCGCCTGAGACTTGCAGATTCCATCGAAAAGTCTACAGATATGACCGGAGGCCTTGTAGAGGTCACCTATATCGCCGAGGACAAGTCCGAAAGCTCAGAAATCTATTCCGAGCAGAACAGCTGCCCGCATTGCGGAATCTCCATCGGAGAGATCCAGCCCAGGCTTTTCTCCTTCAACAATCCTTTCGGAGCATGTCCCGAATGCAATGGCCTAGGCTTCAAGACAGAGTATGATGAAGATAAGTTAATTCCAGATAAAACAAAGAGTTTTGATGAAGGTGCAATTGCATCGCTGAACCCAAATGCAGGATGGGGCAGAGCGGGTTTCGAGGCTTTTGCCAAGAGCCACGGTTTTACGATCAAGACTCCTTTCAACAAGCTTACTGAAGAGCAAATGCATGCAGTTCTCTACGGCTCTGCTACCAAGTTCAAGATGGACTACGAGGATAAGATGGGATCCGTGAGCATCAACAGACGCTGGCACGGAGTCATCAACGATCTCAAGCGCCGTTATGCAGAGACCGAGAGCGTTGCAATCAGAACCTGGATCAATTCCTTCCAGACGGAGGTGGAGTGTCCCGTCTGTCACGGTGAGAAGCTGAGGCCTGAGGCTCTTTCGGTCTTCGTAGGAGGGAAGAACATCAATCAGGCAACAGCCATGAACATACGTGACAGCTATGATTTCTTCCTGAGCCTGAACCTTACCGAAAACGAGAGTCAGATTGCACACCAGATCATGAAGGAAATCAAGGCAAGGCTCACGTTCCTCAAGAACGTCGGTCTGAGTTATCTGACACTGAACCGCAGCGCGGGAACCCTCAGCGGAGGCGAAGCCCAGAGAATCAGGCTCGCAACCCAGATCGGATCTGCCCTGAGCGGAGTCCTCTATGTCCTTGACGAACCTTCCATCGGATTGCACCAGAGGGACAACCAGAGACTGATCGATACCCTCAAGAACCTCCGTGACATCGGCAACACGGTTCTTGTCGTGGAGCATGACGAGGCAACCATCAGGAATGCCGACTATGTCGTGGATATGGGTCCCGGGGCCGGAGAGCACGGAGGCTATGTGATTGCGCAGGGGACGCCCGAGCAGATCGAAAAGAATCCTGACAGCATCACCGGACAGTTCCTTTCCGGCAAGATACAGATTCCCGTCCCGTTCCTCAGAAGGCCCGGAAACGGCAAGCATCTGAAGGTGATAGGGGCAACGAAGAACAACCTCTACAACGTGGACTTCGACATACCGCTGGGGAAGCTCGTGGTACTTACAGGAGTATCCGGAAGCGGTAAGAGTACGTTGCTCAATCAGATACTAACGCCTGCCTTAAGAGATAGGTTCAATAGAAAAAAAGAGAGATTCAATGGCTATCAGGCCATCGAAGGCGCAGAATACCTGGACAAGCTGATTCAGATTGACCAGAGCCCGATAGGCAAGACACCGCGCTCAAATCCGGCAACCTATGTCGAGGTATGGGGCCATATCAGGGACCTTTTTGCAAGCCTTCCCGAGAGCAAGGCCCGCGGCTACAGAGGCGGACGTTTCAGCTTCAATGTACCGGGCGGAAGGTGTGAGCACTGCCACGGTGACGGCAACATCAAGATCGAGATGAACTTCCTTCCCGATGTCTATGTCACCTGCGATGTCTGTCACGGCAAACGCTTCAACCAGGAGACGCTGGCTATCCACTACAAGGGAAAGAGCATAGCCGATGTTCTGGATATGACTGTCAGCGAGGCTCTGGAGTTCTTCCAGGCCGTTCCGCCCATCAAGAGAAAGCTCCAGACCCTGGAGAGCGTAGGGCTTGGGTATATCAAGCTGGGACAGAGTGCCCTGACACTCAGCGGAGGCGAAGCCCAGAGAGTGAAGTTGTCTTTGGAACTGAGCAAGATCGGAACCGGCAAGACCCTATATGTGCTGGACGAACCGACGACAGGCCTGCATTTTGCCGACATCAAGAAACTGATGGAAGTAGTAGACCGACTGGTCGAGGCGGGCAACACGGTAGTCATGATCGAGCATAACCTGGATGTCATAAAACTGGCAGACCACATCATAGATCTGGGACCCGAAGGCGGTGACGGAGGAGGGCATATCGTTGCCCAGGGCACACCTGAGGAAGTTTCTCTTTGCAAAGATTCGTATACGGGTTATTATCTAAGCAAGATTTTGAATACTTGAGAGAGTTACCATAACCTGATGAAGCGTTTTCTGGCCATTTTGGCCCTCCTGATTGCAGTACTGGCCTGTGCCTTTGCGGAAATCCCGCTTTTGGCAAGGTCAATTCTGTCATCCACCAAGGAGGAGCTTCTGGCCATGACCGAGGCTTTCGGGCTTGAAACCGATGTCACGGAGGAGGAACTTGTCCAAAACCTCCTTGCTTATTTCTCCATCGATCTTGACGAATTGCCTGAAGAAGATTCAAAACCGGATACCCAGAAGGCGACTTCAATCATGATCGACAACGCCGACAGCCTGTATTCTTCCGGCGATACAATCATAATGTCCGGTAATGTAAGGATTTCGTTTACCACTGAGTCCGACAGCTCACAGCGTACCCTGATTTCCGATACCGTGGCCATCAACCTGAACGAGAAGGTTCTGGATGCATCCGGGTCGGTTTCGCTTGACGGGTCAAAGGAACAGAACAGGACCTTCAGGGGAGAAGTCATCAGCCTTGACTGGGGTTCCCTTGATGTGATTGTCTTCGAGGGAATGAGCTCGACCGGAAGAAAGAATTCATCCGGAACGGAAATCATGTTCTATGTTGCGGGCAATTCGATTTCATATTCGGGCTCAAGCGGAGGAATCTTCTTCCGCCACGGCACAATTGCCACTACCAGCGAGGATCCCTACTGGAGCATCACTGCCGACAAGCTTTCGCTCTCCCAGAACGACCTGTTCGTCGACAGGGCCGTGTTCAAGCTGGGTAGGGTGCCGATCTTCTATTTCCCGATTTTCTTCTATCCGGGTACGACCCTTTCCTTCAACCCCGCGATCGGTCTTTCAAGCGATAGGGGAATGTTCCTGACAACCACTTACGAGGTCTATGGCAAGTACCCGAAGCTGGGCATGCTGGGAACGAAGGGAAAGAAGAACTCCTCGGAGGATAAGAACGATTCCAATGACAACTCCGATGTCTCGAAGTCCATCACCTCGTTCCTCAGCACAAGCGACGATTCCGAAATGATCCGTGACGGATTCTACTACAGGGCCCTTGAAGATGGAGAGGAACTCAGTGACCTGGAGAAGTGGGCAAAGAGCACTTCCAGCTATATGGCCATCTTTGCCGATACCTATGAGAACATAGGAACAATAGCCGGAATCGATACCTTGAATTATCTTTTGGACAAGAAGATGATGATCTCGGCTATCGGTGTCGTCGGGTACAGTGCTGATAAGCTCGATACCTATCTCAACCGTTTCCGCTATTCGTTCGACTTCAATTTCACCTATAGGGTCAATAAGCTGAACCTGACGGTCAAGCTGCCTACGCTCAGCGATCCCTATGTCAGGCGAGATTACCTGAACAGGAACATATCGTTTGCATTGGATGCCTTGCTCAATGCGGAGCAGTTCTTCCCGACCACTTATTCGGATGTGAACAATTACACCTGGTCGGCAGATGCCAGCTACAGC
>JAGCUM010000042.1 GCA_017962865.1 Spirochaetales bacterium | reverse complement strand
GGGAAACGCTCTGCAAGTTCGGTCATGCGTTCGATAGCCTTGAAGATATGCCTGTAAAGCCAGGCATTGGTGGAACTGTCGACCCATACCGAAGAATATCCGCCCTCACCCCAGCTGGATGTTGCCGGTCTGAGGACCTGGACGATATGCCTTTCATGGATGAAGACATCAGGTGTGATCAGCTCGAAATCCTCATCCTTTGAGATCAGGAGAATCAGTTGCTCAAGCCACTGTACTCCCTCATACCACCAGTGTCCGAAGAGTTCGGCATCGAAACTAACAGTATAGACCGGATCCAGATCAAGGATGTCCTCCATGCTTCTGGTGCGGTTGCGCACGTTGTACATGAAATTCAGGGCATGTGATCTGACCTTGGCAGAAGCCTTCTCCAGATTGTATGTTACCTTCTCTGCGGTGTTTCCGGTCACTGCACAGTACTTGAAGCCCGTAAATGATCTGATATCAGGCTCATGCACATAAGGCTTGATGTAATCCATCGGGAGATCATAACCGATATCCCTGTAGAAATCACGGTACTCGGGATCTGCCGGATATCCCTCCTTGGATGACCAGACCAGACTTGCAAGATGCTCGTCCCTGACGAAGCAGTAAAGACCGTTGGAACACTTGACGGGACAGTAGCTTCCGCGTTCGGGCTCATCCGGAGAAAGGGCAAGGGCCTGTGCTCCGAGGCTTATCCAGCTGATGTTATGTCTTCTTAGAATGTTCTCTACTCCGGGATAATAACCGCACTCGGGGAGCCAGAAACCGTCGGTCATCTTGTCGAAGTGCCTGTTGTGCTCCATCACACCTGTCTCAATCTGGGCATTCACGGCAATCGGATAGTCCTTGAAGACAGGAAGATATGCGTGGGTGGCAGAGGTAGTGATCAGTTCAAGGCAACCTGCATTGGAGAGAGCATTGAAGGCACTGAGGATGTTGCCCTGGCATTCGTTCTGATAGAATGACCTGTTCTCAAGCATCTCATTGCGGTAATGGGTGGCAAGAGCGCGGGTAGCCTTGTCGGACGAAAGCCTTGCAATCTCCTTCTCTCCGAGCTCGATATGCTCGTCAAGGTATGTCTGGAAACGGCTGCTCAGAAGCTCATCCGAAAGCATCGCGCAAAGCGTCGGGCTCAATGAGAATGTAAGCTTGAACGGAACACCCTCATCCCTGAGCCTGTACATCATTCTGAGAAGAGGAAGGTATGACTCATTCATTGCCTCATAGAGCCAGTCCTCTTCAAGGAACTTCGGATACTCCGGGTGTCTCACGAAAGGCAGATGTGCGTTGAATATGAAGTTCAGTCTGTTCTTTCTCATAGCTGGTTCTCCCCGGAAAAACCGTTCTGAAGGTCATCGACCAAAGCCTGGACCTGGCTGTTGGCAATCACTTCCCCACCCTTGCGGATCATGGAGCTCAGAATCGTCCTGAAAGTGATGTCGTCACCGAGTTCCTCGGAATGCTTTGCCAGCCAGCTGCTTGTCGTCGTCAGACTTGTACTCTGACAGATGACGGTCTCCTTGCCGTTGCAGCAGGATACGAGGCTTACGGTATAGGTATAGCCGACATATGGAAGTTCAACAGTCCAGCTGTTGTCAATGAGGGAAACATCGATATCATAGACAGCCACCTCATCGCCCTCACTGTTGGACCTTGTGTTCCTGAGGATGAGGTTGCATCCGCTTTCCTCAAGTTCCTTCATCTGCTGAACCGAAAGGCTCCAGAAGACATAGGCCCAGTTGAAATCCTTCATGATCAGGTGTATAGAAGTTTCGTTGTACTGATCCGGAAGAGCTTCTACGCCGGGAAGGGACAATACATTGTCCGTCTGGACATCTGGGAGGGTGTTTACGAACTTGCGACTTGAACTGACGATATCGTTAGTCCTGTCGATATCCTCGTCATACAGATCCTGAAGCTCGTCAATGAGTTCCTGTCGAGTAAGAGAATCCCAATCCTCAAGCTCTTCCTGCTGGGCAATAATGCGGAGCTCATTGTCGGAAAGACTTTCAATATTAATAAGAACCATACTTTCCCCTTAGGGGAATATTAGGAAATCGCACCCCTTTAGTCAATTGGACAGCAGGCTGCGGGCATGGCTAAGGGAAACCTCGCTCTCGTCTCCGCTGAGCATGCGGGCAATCTCATGGACCCTGTCCTCTCCGGAAACGGTCTTTAGATGCGTATATGTCCGCCCGTTTTCCACACTCTTCGAGACCACCATCTGGCAGTCTGCAAGACTGGCAATGCTTGCCAGGTGGGTGATGGCAATAACCTGCTTGCTCCTAGAAAGGTCGCTGATGCATCTTGCCAGACTGAGGGCGACGGAACCGCCGATTCCCGAATCGATCTCATCGAATACCTGCGTCTGGATATCGTCGGCCTTTGCCAGCACTGTCTTCAGAGCCAACATGACACGGCTTAGTTCTCCACCTGAAGCAATGTCGCGGATGGCTTTCTTTGGCTCTCCGGGATTGGCACTGATTTCGAAAGAGATATGGTCGCGCCCATGGGCAGACGGCTTGGATTCACTGATTTCTATACCGAAAACCGCATTGGGCATACCCAAAGTTCTGAGAACAGCTTCGATGTCCTTTTCCAGCACCAATGCTCGCTTTTTCCTAGCATTAGAAAGTTTTTCGGCTATTGAATTATATTCACTCTGAGCTTTCTCAAGGTTTCTGTCACACTCTTTGAGGTGGTCTTCGAAGTTCTCCGTAATGTCCAGGGTTTCCCTTGCCTTCCGGGCAAAGTCGACGACATCCGAGAGAAGAGGTCCGTATTTTCTCTTGAGTTTCTGCAGCGTTGCCAGACGATCCTGCATTGAGTTCACTGCGTCTTCGGAATAATCGACTGAGGCAAGATACTCGCGCAGTCCGGAAGCTATGTCCTCTATTTCGATCTTCGCGCTTTCAAGCCTTGCAGTGAACTCCGAAAGATCATCATCCACTTTCGAGGCTTTTGCCACGGAAGCAACGGCATCATGGATACTACCCCTTATTTCCCTGAGTCTTTCGGTTCCGGCATTGACATTCTCGAAGATGGATTCGAACTGACCCAGTACCTTGATGCGGTCCTTCAGCTCTTCGTCCTCTCCCGTCTTGATATCGGCATTCTCGATCTCTTCAAGTGCGAACCTAAGGTAATCCTCCTGTCTTCTTCCCTCTTCAAGCTGCCGGGAGAGTTCCTCCCTTCTGGCTTTAAGCTCCACGATCCTGCCGTAGGCCTCGGAGCATTTATCCAGAAGAGCTCCGTTCTGGGAATAGGAATCGAGTATTCTTCTCTGACGGTCGGGAATCAGAAGACTCTGATGCTCGCTCTGACCCTGCATATCTATAAGGGAATCGGCAAGAATACAGAGGTCCTGCCTGGAGAACAGCTGGTTCTGGACATGGATGAGGGATCTGGCTCCGTTTGCCCTCACGCTTCTTCTGATATACAGGACACCGTCTTCGGGTTCAACGCCCCTTTCCTTCAGCCAGGGTAGGATTTCATGGTTTTCGGGAACGGAGATAACGGCATCCACGAGGATTCCGTCCGTACCGCTTCTGATGGCACCGGTATCCGAGCGCTCTCCCATCAGCAGACCCAATGCACCGAGAATGATGGACTTTCCGGAACCGGTTTCACCCGTAATTACGTTGAAACCTTCCGAAAAATCTACACTGAGGTTCTCTATAAGTGCAAAGTTGCGGATCTCCAGATGCTCAAGCATTGAACCCTCCGGCCCAGGAAAGCTTATCTCTCAGAACCTCGATGAACCTTCTTCTCGGGTTCTTCACGAACAACGCCCTGTCATTCGATTGCTTTACCGTAATCTGATCCCCTTCCCTGACGCTGAAGACCTCATGCCCGTCACATGTAAGTGAAAGCTCCGTATTCTGTCTCGGAAGCGAAAGCATCACACTGCAGTCGCTGTTGACCACAAGAGGTCTTACACCCATGGTAAAGGGGCAGATGGGGTTGATTATTATTGCATCGAGCGAAGCATCAAGAATCGGCCCTCCGGCAGCAAGATTGTAAGCCGTAGACCCGGTAGGAGTGGCGATTATCAGGCCATCACCCTTCAGATTCGTCCCGAAAGTACCGTTCAGATAGAGATCGAGCCTGGCCATCCTGGCATGGGAGATTGCCGAAACGGTCACATCATTGAGTGATCCGGAGCTGAATACCGGCTTTCCTTCCCTCTCAACGGATACATCCAGCATCATCCTTGAATAAACTTCCGTCCTACCGTCCAGGTATTCCTCGAACACGACCTCCAGCTCATCAACTGAAGTCTCAGCCATATAGCCGAAGGACCCCATATTCACAGCCAGAATCGGGACATCCCTGCCCTTCAGCAGTTCAGCGCAGGTAAGAACCGTTCCATCCCCTCCGAAAGACACGACAAGGTCGCAATCCGGAATGACAATCCCGAGATCATCAAGAGACGAAGACAGCCCCAGAATGGAGCTCTTTACCCCCTTGCCATCCAGAAATCCACGGAAACGCTCGCAGACTTCACGAATGTCTTTCTTTGATGTATTGGCGAGGATCACGACTCTTTCAACGGTTCTTCTTTCCATCCGGACCTCCATCAGGGAAGATGCGCCAGAACACGCGAGATGTCTTCCACCTCGCTTCCGCGCAGGAAGGAATACAACGGGAAACGTACGGTCCTGTAGAAGAACGATGCCGCAACGGGTGCGACTTCAAACGGATCTCCCTCGAGATCCTTGAGGATGCAGTCCTCGAAAGCCATCTGAACCGGCACATTATGCCTTGCTGCGAACTTTATCGTGTCATCCGGTCTTGAGTCCAGATGAACCGCGAAGAATCCGGCATTCGAAGTAAGATCCAGAAGGCTAAGACCGAACTGTCTGTGCTTCGTCTTTGCAAGACTCTGCTGATAGGACTTGAGCATCTCCCGCCTCTTTTCGCAGTTCTGGGAGAGATTTGCAAGCTGTACTGAGCCGAGGGCGGCATTCATATCGGGCATCTTGAGATACTTCGACGGTCCCTTGCCCCTGAGGGCAGTCACATACTCGCCGCGGACAGCCATCACAGCACCGCCACCGGCAGAAAGCACGCTGTCTTCCTCAAATGCACAGACAATTATCTTTCCAACGGAACCTGCGGCGACTTCATCCTTGATGCAGGATCCGATACTTTCCGTTATATCCTCTATGACTTTCACCGAACTGTAATCATAGCTTTCTGCAAATGTAGTCTGTTCATTGTATCTTGCAGGCAATGTCCCGAAGTTCCCATATAACATAAGGATTTCTGCGCCACTATCAGCAACCAGGCCATCATTCGGACATCCGGTATCCTTATCAACATCGACAAGAACCATCTCTGCACCGAGATTTTCTATAACAGTTCTGTATATGGATGGAGAGAGAGGAGATACGGCAACACGCACACCCTTTCTGGCTCCCATGAGAGAAAGAGCTGCCGAAAGACAATCGGGATAGGTCCTGTATGCGGCACCCGTGGTGGCCTTGACTTCTTCGCAGAAGGCCATGACGAAATCCCTGGAAATCTTTCCGGGGCCGATCTCTTCATTGACCATGGTCTGAAGGACACTGTCCATGTCCTTTCGTTTAATCGTAGGTTTATAGAACTGAATCATCAATAAGAATAATAATTAAGAAAGGGCTTTTAAGCAACTTTATTTGATTGTAGAATGGATTAGTAATATTGTGTGCGGTTTCATGCCGTATAGGAGAAAACTATGCTAAAACTCAACAAGAAGAGAACGTTCCTCATCGGTTTCGCCTTCTTCGGAATCCTTCTGCTCTGGCAGGTCTATGACTCCTGGTGCCCGACGCTTCTGACCGAAATCATCAAGAACCGTCTGGGAACAGCCGATGAGCTTGAAGTACAGTGGCTTGTCGGAATCATCATGGCCTGTGACAACCTCGCAGCTCTGATCCTTCTTCCGATCTTCGGAAGCCTTTCGGACAAAACACATACCAGAATCGGAAAGAGAATGCCCTATATTCTCGTAGGAACCTTCGTTTCTGCCGTGGCATTCCCGTTCATTCCCCTCTTCTTCCACCTCAACAAGATCGGTGCAATGATTGCTATGATGGCTATCGTTCTCCTCTTCATGATGATGTACAGAAACCCTGCCGTTGCCCTCATGCCGGATATCACACCCAAGCCGCTCAGAGCTAAGGCCAACGGAATCATCAATATCATGGGATATTTCGGCGGAGCTTTCGCCACCGTGCTGGGAATGGTATTCGTCCTTTCCAAGTACCTCAAGGGCGAGCATAACCTGATGACAATCGAGCTGCCGTTCGTGATTGCCTCCGTTCTCATGGTCATTTCAGCTCTTGTCCTCTTCTTCACCATCAAGGAAAACAAGATCGAGGAAGAGATCAAGGAAGACCTCGAGGAAGGTGAACGCCAGGCTGCAATCGCAGATCCCGTTGATGATGACAAGCCGATGTCAAAGGCCAACCGCATCATGCTCTTCGCCATTCTCGGTGCAGAGTTCCTCTGGTTCATGTCTGACAATGCGCTCGGAACATACCTGAACAACTACGTCTTCTACGCCATGGGTGCTGCAACCAGCAATACATCAATGATGGTCATTGCAGGTGGTCTTGCATCCGTCATAGGTTTCGCTACAGCAGGCTTCATCGCTGACAAGGTCGGCCGCAAATGGACAATTTCCGCAGGTCTCGGCCTCACATTCCTCGGCCTGATCCTAATGTGCTTCATCAAGGCAAGCGCAACCGTGCTGGACACAGGCATGAAGGCCTTCCCGAAGCTTCTTCTGGTCGTCTGGATCATCAAGGGCTACGGCATGGCACTCGTTCACAACTGCTCGTTCCCGATGGTCGTAGAGCTCTGCTCTTCCAAGAAAATCGGAAAGTTCACAGGCTACTACTATGCATCCAGCATGGCTGCACAGACAGTCACTCCTGTTCTGTTGGGTCTTATTCTCAGAGCAAGCGGCGCATGGCGTGTCCTGCCCGTCTATGCAACGATTCTTACACTTGCCAGCTGCATTGTCTTCACATCGTTCGTCAAGAACATCAAGGCAAGCAAGACTGCCAATGCAAAGGGTCTGGAAGAACTCGGTGCCGACGACTGACAATAACCCCCAAAAACACGAAAGGCGGAGCATTTGCCCCGCCTTCTTTTTGCATTAGTGCCACTTAGTGTCACTTAGTGACCCTTGTAAGCCTTGTACTCCTTCTAAGCGCTCTGGTCCTTCTAAGCACTCTGCTCCTTCTACTCCTGGTACTCCCGATCGCAATAATAATCATTTCAAGCAAGTCCGCCGCTAAGGTGCGAATAACAACGCCGCCATTTTGCATCCAGGTGGATGGCAGGCAAGAAACAAGCGAGGGACAGTACTGCAGTGTACGGCCCGAGCGCAGTGACGAAGGATGCCGCTGCATGTATGCAAAAGGGCAAAAAAAAGACTTGGCG
>JAGCUM010000041.1 GCA_017962865.1 Spirochaetales bacterium | reverse complement strand
ACGGTCTTGAGCCACTCGAACCTCTCCTTGGACATCTCTGCCGGAAGGATTGCAATAGACTTGCATCCCAGAAGAGCACTGTTGTAGGCTCCGCCTCGGCAGTAGTTGCCCGTCGAGGGCCAGACTGCCTGCTGGTTCATTGCATCGAAGTTTCCGGTAGCCAGAGCGGGGGCAAGGCATGAGTATGTTGCTCCTACCTTATGTGCTCCGGTGGGGAAGTACTTTCCGACCAGGGCAAGGATGCGGGCCTTGACGCCTGTAAGCTGCTTGGGGATCTCAATGTAGTTGACGCCACCGAAACCGCCGCCCTGCATGACGGGCTCGTTCTTCCATGTGACTCTGAAGAGATTGACCGGGTTTACATCCCAGAGACCGGTCTTGGCCAGCTTGGCCTTTATTTCTGCCGGGACGGTGGAGGGATCCACCATCTGCTTGAATGTGGGAAGGATGATTCCCTTCTCTTTGCACACCTGAATGTTCCTAGCTCTGACTTCAGGATTCACGTTGAGATTTATGAGCATTTTGCCCTCCGATTCCTATTGGTTCACAGGCCATAAAGCCTCAGTTTGTATTATCGCATAGGTGCCCCCGATTGTAAACAATTTGTTGCGCTTTGTTGCAAAAAACAATTTGACTTTGAACGGATGTAGTTTAGAATAAAATCAGATACATATACCGAAAGGAGAATGTTTATGGGAAACAGAATGCGTCCGGTTCCCTTTGAGGAGCTGATAGAGAGGATTTTCGGCGAATACCGAAACCATGGTTCGATATTCGGAATCCACAGGGAAGACTTCTTCAGACCCGGCGGAAAGCACTCCATTGAAGTCTTCGGACAGAAATGCGCCACACCGCTCGGACCGGCTGCAGGTCCTCATACCCAGCTTGCCCAGAACATCGTCAGTGCCTACATGGTCGGCGGACGCTTTATGGAGCTCAAGACAGTCCAGATCATGGACCATCTGGAGATTGCCAAGCCCTGTATCGATGCCCGCGATGAGGGACACAACGTCGAGTGGTCGACGGAGTACACCCTCGAGAAGGCCTACGACGAGTATCTGAAGGCCTGGTTCGCGGTCCATCTGATTCAGGCCGCATTCACCGGCAAGGCAGAGGATCCGGACTTCATCTTCAACATGAGCGTGGGCTACAACCTCGAAGGCATAAAGCAGCCCAAGATGCAGACCTACATCGACAACATGATCGATGCCACCGGAAGTCCGCTCTTTGAACAGTACAAGGCTTCCCTCAGGAGCCTGATAGAGGAGGGTGATCTTCTTGAAGGTACCGACCTCGAGGGCAACGAAAAGGCTCTCAAGGGTCTGGCAGACCGCATCAGCGCCAATATCTGCCCCAGCGTGACGATCTCCACCATGCACGGATGCCCGCCGAAGGAAATCGAGGCCATCTGCTCATACATGCTCACGGAAAAGCATCTGAACACCTTCGTCAAGCTCAATCCCACGCTTCTGGGATACGACGAGGTCAGGAACATCCTCGACACCATCGGTTTCACGCATGTGGGGCTCAGAAGGGAGAGCTTCGAGCACGATCTTCAGTATGACGATGCCATTGCGATGCTTCATCGCCTTGTGGCTCTGGCAAAGGAAAAGAACCTCGGATTCGGCGTCAAACTCACCAACACATTGGGCAACATCAACGACGGAAGCGTCCTTCCGGGCGAAGAGAAGTACATGTCCGGCCGTGCTCTGCTGCCGATTTCAACGACTGTCGCAAGCCGCCTGAGCGCGGAGTTCGACGGAAAGCTTCCCATCTCCTACAGCGGCGGATGTACCATCTTCTCGGTCAGGGATATCTTCGATACAGGTATCAGACCGATTACCATGGCAACCGACATGCTCAAACCCGGCGGATATGCAAGGATGGCCCGTATGGCCGAGAAGCTGGAGAAAGAAAGCAAGACCTGGGCCAGAAAGGACATCGATCCCGAGGCTGTCACGGAGCTTTCCCTCGCAGCCAGGAACGCAGCCTATACACAGAGGGAGTTCCGCGGAGACAAACAGGCAAAGGTGGCGGATGAGCTGCCGCTGTTCGACTGTTATGTCTCGCCCTGCATGCAGGCCTGTCCGATACATCAGAACATCCCCGATTACATCGGGCTGGTGGGCGAGGGCCGCTATGCTGAGGCCCTGGGTCTGATCTATGACGGCAACGCACTTCCGAACATCACATGCAACATCTGTGACCACCAGTGCCAGTTCCACTGCGCCAGAATGGATTATGAAGGAGCCGTGAACATCAGGCAGCTGAAGAAGATCGCGGTTGAGAAGGGCTCGTCCGACTATATGGCAGGCTGGCAGGCACCGGGAGCGCCGGCAGATGTCAAGGCCGCCGTCATCGGTGCAGGTCCTGCAGGTCTTTCCGCAGGTTATTTCCTTGCACGTTCAGGCTTTGATACCACCATATTCGAAAAGGCTCCGAATGCCGGAGGTGTTGTAGCCAACATCATCCCGTCCTTCAGAATCGATCCCAAGGCGGTACAGGCCGATATTGATCATGTTGCAGACCACGGAGTGAAGTTCCGTTACAATGCCAAGATGGATGAAGTAAGCATCAAGGCCCTCAGGGATGTAGGTTACGAGTACATATACTATGCAATCGGAAGCGAGAAGGACAACCTCATCAAGGTTCAGGGAGACCAGAAGAAGGTCATAGGTGCCCTGGCATTCCTCGAGGCATTCAGAGACGGAAATGCAAGTGCCATCCTGGGAGAACATGTCGTCGTAACAGGTGGCGGAAACACCGCCATGGACAGCGCGAGAGCTGCAATCAGGACTCCGGGAGTCAAGGATGTAAAGGTCGTCTACAGGCGAACTTCGGCCGAGATGCCCGCAGATCCCGAAGAGTACAGGATGGCCCTCGATGACGGCATCGAGTTCTTCTTCCTTGCCAATCCCAAGAGCATTGAGGACGGTAAGCTCATCTGCACCGAGATGGCGCTCGGAGAGCCAGATTCCTCAGGCAGAAGGCGCCCGGTCGAGACAGACAGTACATTCGATATCGAATGCTCCTGCCTTGTCACGGCAATCGGCGAGCATGCGGACAGCGAGGTTCTTTCCTATCTGGGTCTTCCTGTGACGGAGAAGGGCTGGCCTGTCGTGGATCCCGAAACCAACGAGACCCCGATCGAGGGCGTCTATGCAATCGGCGATGTCCAGAGCGGACCCTCGACGGTCGTAAGGTGCATTGCCTCCGCACGCAAGGCGGTCGAGGCAACCATCGACAAGGTCTTCGATGAAATCAAGGATGCGGAGATAGTACAGGAGCCCGAGACCCTCGAGGAAGACATCACGGAGGAACCCGAGGATGAGGCATATATCGAGGCAGAAGAGAAGTTCTTCAGGGACGTCCAGTTCCGGAAGACCCATCTGTGCACCGACTGCAAGAGCTGCAACGAGTGCAGAAGCCCCGAGGCCTTTGCGGAGCAGGAAGCCAAGCGCTGCATGGACTGCACATATTACTGCAACAAGTGCGTGGACGTGTGTCCCAACAGGGCCAACGTGGCAATCGACATGAGGTTCTCCGAGCATACCGACGATCCGTTCCAGATTCTGCATCTCGATGCATTCTGCAACGAGTGCGGAAACTGTGCATCGTTCTGCAATCATCAGGGACGCCCGTACAAGGACAAGTTCACTCTCTTCAGCAGGCCGGAGGATTTCCGGGACAGCACGAACAGCGGCTTCTTCGTTGAAGCAGACAGAATCCTGGTGCGTATCGACGGAAAGGTCGTGGAATGCAGGATGGACGGTGATGGCAAGATCGAGGGTGATGTGCCCGAGCTGGTGAAGGATCTGATCGAGCAGGTGTTCATCAGCTATGACTATCTTCTTACCAGGGTGGAGGAATGAAGATGACTACCGTAATCAGGAACACGAGAGTCATCCAGACCATGGATCCAGTTGAGGTCCTGAACGGTGTGGATGTTGTGATCGAGGATGACAGGATCAAGGCAGTAGGGAAGAACGTCGCTTCCGGTCTTAAGGCCGACAAGGTCATCGAGGGCGACGGAAAGACCGTCATTCCCGGTATGATATGCGGCCATCATCACTACTACAGCGGCCTCTCGAGAGCCATGCTGATAAGCGCAGGACCTCAGACGGATCTGATTCAGACACTCAAGGAATGGTGGTGGCGCCTCGATAGGGCAATCGATGAGGAGAGCCTTTACTACAGTTCCCTGATCTGCTCGCTCGATGCCATAAAGAACGGTACTACGACCTGTATAGACCATCATGAGAGTCCTAACTACATCGGTGGCAGCCTCTCGACCATTGCAAGGGGAATGGAGGAAATCGGGCTCAGAGGTATCGTTGCATATGGTTTTCCCGACCGTCACTCCGGAATGAAGGAGCGAAAGGCAGGCGTTTCCGAGGGCATCCGCTTT
>JAGCUM010000040.1 GCA_017962865.1 Spirochaetales bacterium | reverse complement strand
GGGCACAAGGATAATGCTCGAGTTCCTCAACGGATCTGCAGGAAGCGAGATGGCCCTTGCCGTACAAAGAGCCGGTGCCGATGTGGAACTTCGTGATGTTGCCCCTGACGGCTTCTTCTGGAGAGGAGACCCCAATCCGATCATCGAAACCTCGATTGCACCGACCAGGGCTGCAATGAGAGAGGGAAAGTTCGACTTCGGATTCTGCTTCGACGGAGATGGTGACAGAGTCGACCTCATGGCCCCCAACGGCGAACAGATAGTCCCAGGCCTGAACATGTCGATCATCGTCAGGAAGATGATTGATATCTTCCACGGCACAAAGATGGAAGTCTATGCCGATGTCAAGGCAATCCCCCTCTCACTGTGTGAGATTGCAAAAAGCGGCGTGAAGGTCCACATCATCAGAAACGGTCACTCCTTCATCAAGGAGAAGCTGCGAGAGAACTGTGCAAAAGGCTATTTCGCCGCAGAAGAGGAAAGCGCCCACTACTACATGAACTACCCGTATGATCCGGATGATCTCTCAAAGGGCTATGCAGCCATAGAGTCCACCCTCTTCATCGCCCTCTTAAGCGCACGATGCTACAAGGAAGATCCCGCCGCCTACGAGCGTGCCTACAGACTCCAGACTTCCCTGTTCCGCGAGCGCGAGTGGCCGCTTCACTGCGAAGCGGCTCCCGAGAAGATGCCATCTCTGATGGATGAAGTCGAGAACAAGATGCGCAGCCTCGGTGCCACGGTCATCAAGGACATGGACGACGGAAGCGACCTCGATGCATGCCTGATGCGCTTCAACCTGCCTCAGACATTCAGTGCAGACTATTCGCTTGAAGGCAAGAAGTGGGTGCAGGTCGCACAGAGAATCAGCCGCAGCGAAGAAGCCATGTGCCGCTGGGAAGTTGTCTCCAACGACCCCGATCTGTGTGCAGAGTACAACGGCTATGTAAAAGAAATAACCGACCGCTATGTCGCGGCCGGCTATGCCAAGTATTGAAACAAAAAGCAGGGGCGCTTGCCCCTGCATTACACCATAGAAATCAGTAAGACCGGATGCAGCGAACCCTCACATGGCTTTCGCGTTGGGCTACGTTCTTTCTTCCGTCCTGGAAATCCACGATACACTCGTAGAGGCCTCCGCTCTCAGAGGAACTCCAGTAATAGCTGTTGCTGAAATCACCGAGTCTTGCGTACTTGAGATTCGTATACATGAGATAGAGCTCATCCTGGCTGGGCAGGAACCAGTCGTCATAAGTCGTTTCACCTACGGTTATGGAATAATCCAATGCCAGCTTGGCAGCATATTTGTCTGTAGTAGCTGTTCTTGCAGTATTCGTGTACGCCTTCTCACCAGCAGCCCCCATTGCCGATACATGCATCTGAGTGTTTGTCTTTCCTGTTCCTATGTCTCTACGCGTGCAGTTTGCCTCATTGTATTCTGTCGTTCCGTTCACGTACACGCTTTGAACGTACCCATTATAAGACTCTATATAATAGCCGAAGGGGAATCTGTCCGATTCGCCGTCGGTGAGGTCGGAAGGTGCCGCCTCGAGGTATCTCCATCCGCACTCAGAGGACTTCAGGTCATCTGCTCCGTCAGGATCCTCTACAGTATTGTCCGCATCACAGTCGTAGAAGACATAGCCGCCGGCCGGCCCGACGAATGGAACGAATTTACCGCATCTCGTGCAGACATTGTCCACGACATTATGGCCCAGTGCAGGAATGACAGCCGCCTTGACGTATCCGCAAACCGTACAGGTCTGGGTTCCGGCTCCGGCTGCAGTACATGTAGCAGTCTTGGTCTCGGAAACTTCACCGAATGTATGGGCAGCGCTGTCCTTGGTCAGATCATGACCGCAATTTGCAGCATGCCAATGGTTGGTTTCATCGTTTGACCATGTACTGTCGTAGGTGTGCTGGTGACTGAGGATCAAGGTAACTGTCAGCTCGATGGAGCCTCCTTCGGTCACCTTTACCTGGCCGGTTGCGCTTGCCACCAGATTTCCTTCTGCATCGAAGGCCTTGACGGTATAGTCATAAGGCTTATCGGCAGAAATCTTATCGATGGAGTACGGAAATACGCTGAAGACAGTGCCGTTGAACTCATAGTGATCTATGTTGAGACTTGCTATGGCTATTTCATTCAGCTGAACTCCGTCTTCCGTTTCATAGCTGACACTCTTGAGCGTGATGTTCAGGTCTTCTACCTTCACTTCCCCTTCGGAACAGGAAACGAAGATAACTCCCAGAACAATGACCAGCAGAACCAGACACAGTCTATTCTTCATCTTTTTTCTCCCCCGTCTCGACGACTTCAGCCTCTACGACGACAGCCTCCTCTTCTTCGGTCTTGCTGCCGCCCTTGAACAGGACGATTATGGGAATAGCAATCATGATCACACCGATGACGATGAATCCGATTGAAAGAATCTGAACCACCTTTACCAGGGTCTCCATCGGCTTGAAGAAGAGAAGCAGTGCAATCAGAGCCTCGATTACCGCCTCGACGATGAAGCTTTTGCGCTTCTCCTCAACTCCGAACTTTCCGGCAACAGCGGAGTTCTGAAGTGCAACTATTGCAGAAAAAACAAGGCTGATTGCAAAGATATAGACCATCACGGTGAGGGCAGTATCGGTTGCAAACAGAGCAATCAGGACAGCTGCGATACCGAGTGTGAGGGACTCGAAACCCTTGATAAGGGTGAGGTTCTTGGTCAGGTCGGTGAACTTCCATTTCTTCACGCCCATGAGGGTATAGAAACCGTCAAGGAAGGCTCCGATACCTGCTGCTATCATGACGATCTTCAGAAAAGACTCAGTATGATCGATGATCAGAATGCCCAGTGCAAGGATAACGGCACCGATGCAGACCGTAACGAGAAGACCTTTCTTTCCGCTGATTGTCTTGGTCATATCATTCCCCCTACTCAATCGAATATGTCTCGACGTTGAAGATAAGAAGCGAGTTGGGCTCCATCGATCCGGTAGCCCTGTCTCCGTATCCCAGATCCGGATGGATGTAGAAGATGTAGTGGCTGCCCATCGGCATGAGCATCACACCCTCGCGGAATCCTTCTATGACGCCCGAAAGCGGGAATGTGGAGTGTTCTCCGCGGGCATAGGAGCTGTCGATGACGGTTCCGTCAAGAAGCTTGAGCTCATAGTCCAGCTCGACGCTGTCGGTAGCCAGAGCAAGTTTTCCGTCACCCTTGCGGATGATCTCGTACTGAAGTCCGCTCTCCGTGGTGTAGATGCCCTCTTTAGAAGCATTCTCTGCAAGGAAGGCCTCGGCTCTGGCGAGGTTTGCATCCGCCTTGGCAGCCATCCTGATATCGTAATCCTCGAAGTAATCGTTGAGGATCTGGTTGAGCTCCTCGATGGTGTAAAGCAGGTTTCCGGTCATGTAATCATAGATGCCCAACGAACCGAAATAAGGCTGCAGCTCCGGGTAGACCTGTGCCTGATACATCGAGTAGTAGTAGGTGGCGTAATCGGGCCCGTAGTAGTCTGCGACATAGACACCGAATGCATAGCTGAACTTCTCGACAAGAGTGGTAGGAGTTTCGACCTCGAAATCCTCCTCCGTCTCATCAACTGCTGCACTCTCCTCAACAGAAGCACTCTCCTGCGGCTGCTCGGCAGGCTTTTCCTCGGCAGGCTGTTCCGGCTGACTTTCAACGGGCTTCTCCTCGACAGGCTGCTGAGCAGCGGTCTGGGCCGGAGCATCCCCGTCATTCTTCGAACCCTTAGAAGAGCATCCCGTGAAGAATGCCAGGGCTACAACCAACAACAGCAACAAAACTGAAATCTTTCTGAGCATATGAATCTCCCGAAATGTGATATCAAATTATCCTTTTTTCTTCCTGCGTCTTTCAATCAAGCACACGAAATAAACACAAAGCAAACCGATCAGCGCCCCGGCAAGAGCCCCGAGCCCGTCGGCAATCAGATCCGCGGCT
>JAGCUM010000039.1 GCA_017962865.1 Spirochaetales bacterium | reverse complement strand
GAGATCTGATGCATATCGGACTTATCATGGACGGAAACGGCCGCTGGGCTTCCCGGCGGTCACTTCCGAGAGCTGCAGGCCACCTCGAAGGTCTCAAGGCCGCAAAGCGCGTAGTACTCGCAGCAATCAAACTAAAGATCGACTATCTCACACTCTACGTGTTCTCGACCGAGAACTGGAAGCGTCCCAATCAGGAAGTATGCTATCTGATGAGCCTGCTAGCCAAGAAGCTCCCCAGTGAGATGGCCCTTCTCAAGGACAACGACATCAGAGTCCTCTTCAGGGGAGACATAGATGCACTTCCCGAAGATGCCAAGGCAGGCGTACTTAAGACAGTCGATCAGACCAAAGATCACAAGACACTGACAGTGGTTCTTGCCATCAACTACGGCGGTCAGGATGAGATTGCCAGAGCCTGCAACAGATTCATAGCGAAAAATCCGGGGAAACCCATTACAATAGAAGACATAGAGAAGAACCTTGACCAGCCGGATGTCCCTGCACCTGATATGATAGCCAGAAGCGCAGGAGAACTGAGGCTGAGCAACTTCATGCTCTGGGACAGCGCATATGCCGAATTCCTTCCCATAGACGACCTCTGGCCGGACTGGGGAGAGAAACAGCTGCAGATGTGTCTGGATGCCCTTTCAAAGAGAGTTCGCAAGTTCGGAGGCCTTGTTCAATGATGGAGAAGAATCTGAGAGACAGACTTATCACGGTAGTCGTAGGGGTTCCTTTCGTCCTCTCGCTGATATTCTTTGTCCCGCAGCTCAACTTCATTGCCTTCAGCCTCTTCGTAGTTCTGATGAGTGTTCTGGGAAGCCTGGAAATGAGCAGGCTCCTATTCGGAAAGACAACGATCATCTCATATCTGGCTCCCCTGCTTCCGCTTATCCAGTATCTGCAGGGTGTTTTAGGACTCAACAGCCAGATTCCGGACATGGCGTTCGTGCTTCTTCTGCTGTTCGCTTTTTCCCTTGAAATCAAGCTCGGGGAAAATGATGATTTCAAGACATCCCTGGAACGCTCGGGAAAGAATGCCCTTCTGGTACTGTATCCGGGCTACTTCCTTTCCTTCATTCTCAGGCTTCTAGCCCTTGAGGGAGTCAATAGTTTCACCATCGTAACCTATCTGATCCTGGCTTTCGGAAACGACATCTTCGCCTATGTCTGGGGAAGGCTTTTCGGAAAGAACAACAAGGGAATCGTCAAGGTAAGCCCCAAGAAGAGCGTTGCCGGCTATGTCGGAAGCCTCTTTTCCACAGTCGGCCTTACCTTCTTCTGCTTTGCAGTATTCAAGGACCATCTTCCGCAGACCAATCTTGTGCTCAAGCTGCTGATGGGAATCGGCGTGAGCATCACATCCAACATCGGAGATCTGATCGAAAGCGTGTTCAAGAGATCAGCGGGCGTGAAGGATTCGGGCAACATATTCCCGGGAAGAGGCGGTGCATTGGACAGCCTTGACTCCGAGATTGCAAGCGCCCCGATATTCTTCCTTATCTTCAGCATGATGCTGGAGGAAGTACTATGAGAACCGTTGCCGTTCTGGGAATCACAGGTAGTATCGGGACCACGGCTCTCAGGGGAATTTCGGAATTCACAGACCGCATCACCGTTGTTGCCGCATCATGCAACAGCAGGGTCGATGAAGCCTTGGAAATCTGTAAAACTCATAAAATATCAAACCTCTGCATTACATCAGACCATCAGACGTTCAGAGATGGAGATGTAGTCCAGGGCAACAGAATATGGAAAAACCTCCGCGCGATGCTCAATGAAGTCCATGCAGACATGGTGCTCAACGGCATAGCAGGTTCGCCCGGTCTGATTGCTTCGTTCATTGCGATGGAATCCGGAAGCGACCTTGCACTGGCAAACAAGGAATCGGTAGTTCTCGGAGGGAATCTTCTCTTTGACAAAGCAAAGGAATGCAATGTCAGAATCATCCCGGTGGACAGCGAACACAGTGCTATCGATGAACTGATTCTCCAATGCGGCCGCGACAATGTCGAGAAGCTTGTCATTACCGCCAGCGGCGGACCTTTCAGAAACATACCCATTGAGGAGCTGGATTCCATTACACCGCAGCAGGCTGCCAACCATCCCACCTGGAACATGGGCCCCAAGATTTCCATCGATTCATCTACTCTTGCCAACAAGGGTCTTGAAGTAATCGAAGCCCACTTTCTCTTCGGCTTCGATGCAGACCACATAGAGGTTGTCATCCATCCGCAGAGTGTCGTTCACTCCATGGTCAGAACCAGAAGCGGCCAGATCTACGCACAGATGTCCCCTCCGGACATGGTTTTCCCCATCATGAGGGCACTTCTGTGGCCTACGGTGGACAGACAGGTCGGAAAGGCCCTGGATTTCACAGCCCTTGATCTGTCATTCAGAAAGCTCGATCCGAATCGTTTCCCCTTCGTAACCGATGCATTCGAATGCGTAAGGCTCGAAGGCTCCTACCCCATTGTCTACAACACCGCAAACGAAGTTGCAGTGGACCGCTTCCGCAAAGGACAGCTGAAATACACGCAGATCCGCAACACGGTCAGAACCATGCTTGATCTGGACTGGACCTACAGGCCGCAGAGCCTTGAGGATATCCTAGACGTCCAGAATCAGGTGATAAGGAAGATGGAAGGCAGATGAGCTTCACTTGGTCCTCGATCATTTCCATTCTCATCGGATTCCTCGGAATCAGCGTCATGATCCTGGTACATGAGATCGGCCACATGCTTGCAGCCCGCGCCTGCGGAATCAATGTCGAGGTACTGAGCTTCGGATTCGGTCCCGCAATCTTCAAATGGGGCAAGAACGAGACCCGTTATGTCATCAGGGCAATCCCCTTCGGGGGCTCATGTAAGATGAGCGGAGGCGATGATATCCAGAACGCCATCAGTCAGAAAAAGAAACACATAGAAAGCTATGAAGATGGCTCAATCTGGTCTGTAAGTCCGATAAAACGTATCATTGCCTACGCTGCAGGCCCTTTTTTCAACATAATCTTTGCGTTTCTTTGCTATGCTATCCTGATGACAATGCCCACGATTGCATCGGTCTATCCCTCCCGTGTTGTGCTCTCAAGCGACTATCCTGCTCTCTTTAATATAGAGAGTACTGCAGCTTCCGAGGCCGGAATCATGACCGGAGATACCGTTATATCGGTTAACGGCAACAAGGTTTACAACTACACTGAGATGCAGTATGAGCTTTCGCTTGTAAAGGACAACGAGAGCGTATCGATAGAAACCGACCGCGGAACTTTCACCGTCCATCCCAAGGATGGGTTGTTCGGTTTTGTCCCCTATCAGGAAGCAGTCATCGCCCATGTCGAAGCAGACACGCCCGAGAAGAAGGCAGGCATCAAAAGCGGAGATATAGTCAAAGTCATCAACGGCAAGACCGTCACGAACATGATGGACCTTCTTGAAGCCTCCACTACCAGCGACCACATAACAATGACGGTATTCAGAAGCGGGAAAGACATTGAGCTTGAATTCGAGAATCCGGGAACAAGTCTGGGCTTCACGCTGGTCCAGCAGACGGTGAAGATCAAAGGCAGGAATTTCTTCAGGGCTCTCTGGGAGTCAGGCCGCGAGTGCTTCACCACTTTTGCACAATCGGTTTCTTCCCTAATAAGCGTCATCCGTGGCAAATCCTCTGCGGGAGAAACCCTCGGCGGAACCTTTGCAGCTTCCCAGAGCATCGGAATGCTGACGACAAGGAGCTTCGCCCACGGCTTCAACAGCGGAATCCGAATGGTTCTCTTCCTTCTGGGAAGTGTCAGTATTTCACTGGCAGTAGCCAATCTTCTGCCAATTCCGGCCCTTGACGGAGGCCTTATCCTCGTCAGCCTTGCAGAACTTGTGACAGGACGGACCTTCCATCCGAAGATGTACCTTACACTTCAGATAGTCGGCACCGTAATGATAGTGCTGGCAATAGTACTTCTGTCTTTCGCGAAATAATAATTATAAGGAATTACAGGAAATCAGAACTTCTCGATTTCCCTGAACGAGGCATAATCTGCCACGAAGTTGAGGTTGAAGGCACCTGTGCTTCCGTTTCTCTGCTTGGCGATTATGACCTTCAGCGGTTTTGCCCTGCCCGGGACCTCTTCCGTTTCCTCTTCCTCGTACTTGGCCTTTCCGTTCTCATCAAGACGCTTGGAAGGATCATCAAGAAGAATGACAAGGTCGGCATCCTGCTCGATCGAACCTGAATCACGCAGGTCTGCAAGAATCGGAGCCCTGTCCTTACCACCCTCTCTGTTTACCTGACAGAGACAGATGATGGGAATCCTGAGCTCACGGGCCAGCTGCTTCAGGGATCTTGAAATGGCGGAAACCTGTTCGTGTCTGGGAAGGTTCTTGTCGGTTCCGTACTCAACAAGACCGATATAGTCGATGAACAAGGCCTTGATTCCGTTGTCACGGACCATCTTTCTGGCCTGGGAACGGATCTCGGAAAGCTTGATGTTCGGTGTATCCTGCACAAGCAGATTCTGGGCATTGCTGTAAAGAACGGATGCAGCTTCCATCATCCTTGCGTTGGCATCACCGTCCAGCTTGCCGTTTCTGAGGCTCATGAGGTTTATCTGTCCCCTGTTTGCAATCACACGCTCTACAAGCGATGCACCGCTCATCTCAAGGGAGAAGAACCCGATCGGTACGGGATTGTTGCCGAATGCCATGTTCACGGCAATCGAAAGAGCAAGGGCTGTTTTTCCGACAGACGGACGAGCGGCGATGATGATCAGATCGCTGGGCTTGAATGCGCCGATATAGCGGTCCAGAGCCCTGAAACCCGATGAAACACCGATGGTCTGCTTGCCTTTCATGATGTCATGGACGTTATCCACGACCTCGGTTATCAGCTTACCTACATCTTCGTAGCTGTTTGTGTTGAAGCCCAGTCCGAGGGCACTGACCTGCTGGTCTATCTCATCGATCGAATCCTCGACCGAGCGGGATTCGTCGAAAGCCTTCTCAGCAGTAAGTACCGATACATCGAAGAGCTTGCGTCTGATTGACGCATCCTTGATGAGCTCGGCATAGTAGAGCGCATTGGTATAAGTAGGAGTACTGTTTGTCAGGCTGGCGATATAGGCTGCACCGCCTGCCTCTGCAAGGGTCTTCTTCTCCTGCATGTACTGGGTCAGGGGCAGAAGATCTATGGTCACATTGGGACGCTCGTTTCTCAGCCCTATCATGGCCTCCCAGATCAGCTGATGACCGCGCACATAGAAATCGTTCTTATCCAACATGCTCTGGACTTCATCCAGGACACTGTTCTTGAAAAGAATCGAACCCAGCAAGGCGATTTCGGCATCTGTGTTGTGGGACGGAACTCTTCCCTGAAGTGTATTTGCGCTCATACAGACTCCTTGTTCAGTAAAGGACAAAACAGCCCGCCCGATTGGGCGAGCTGCTCATCCCATGCACACAACTGGCGTGTACAGAAGGAATTAGTTCTCCTCTGCAGGAGCTGCCTCAACGGCTGCTTCCTCTGCGGGAGCTTCTGCTTCTGCAGCAGCGGCTGCTTCAGCTTCTGCGGCGGCCTTTGCGGCTGCTGCCTCGGCTTCCTTAGCTGCCTTGGCCTCTGCCTCAGCTGCTTCCTTGGCGGCCTTCTCGGCTGCTCTCTGGGCTGCCTTCTCGGCGGCTTCGCTCACGACATCGAGCTTGATGACGGATGACTCGTTCTCATAGAGATGGACTCTGGCTGAGTACATACCGACCTGCTTGATGGTATGGGAAGCAACCTCGATTCTCTTTCTCTCGATGCTGAAACCAAGCTTGGCAAGCTCTTCCTGGATCATCAGTGATGTGACGGAGCCGAAAAGGCGACCGGAATCGCTGGCGGAAACCACGAGCTTGAGCGTAACGGCATCGAGCTTCTCCTTGAGGGAAGCGGAAGCCTCGCGCTTGGCTACCTTTCTCTTTTCAATAGCAGCTGCTCTGCTCTTGAAAACGGACAGATTC
>JAGCUM010000038.1 GCA_017962865.1 Spirochaetales bacterium | reverse complement strand
TGGTAGTATTCGATGCTGTCCTCGTTGGCCACGTAGATGAGCATGTAGTTCTTCTGGACCATGAAGGAGAGGGCCAGCACAAGGTCGCATTTGCTTTCACGCCTGAAGCGGATGAGCTCGTCCTGCTCGCTTTCTGTGAGGTAGTCGGTGCGGCAGATGACGGCAAGAAGCTGGGTCTTCGTTTCCCTGTTATGAACCAGAATGTCGGGGTTGAGTGCCTTGGGAGAGCGGTTGAGAACCGGGCAGAGGTCTACCGAGAGCTTCTGCTTCTGGTCCAGGAGGGAATTGATGTGCATGGCAAGGGAATGGGACAGCGGCAGACGGTTGCGCGGCCAGCTGTAGAGCTCCCGGTCCTGACTTTCCAGAAGGCACAGGGCCTTGCCGAATGTATCGAATGCCTTGATTTTGCTTCTTTTGGTACTCATGGGACAATTGTACCAGTAAATTACGCTTGAGGCAAAGAAAAACCGTTACAGCGGGACGCTGACAGCGTTACAGGGGGACGCTGACGAAGCCCCTGTCGGTCAGCTGCATCTGCTCGGTGTAGCCTACGTCCTTCAGCAGTTTTTCGGCCTGATCGAAATAGCAGTCGATGGTGCTGACGCTGTGCGAATCAGAGGAAATGATTACCGGGGCCTTGAGCTGATGAAGCCTCTCGAGTATGAACGGGGCGGGGTACGGGGTGCTGCGGTACTCCTTTCCGATGGCGCCCGTGTTGATCTCGAAGATCTTGCCGGTGGCAGCCAGCTTGTCTATGTAGTACAGAGCCAGCTTTTTGAGCTTGGGGTCGTTCTCGTCGAAAAACCTGCCGCCTTCATTGAACTTGGAGTAAAGATCCACGTGTCCGATGATGTCGAACGGGACCTCCCGGGCAAACGAAACAAGCTCCTCATAGTAACATTCCATGAGTTTTTCGACCTCTTTGAGCACTTTCAGGGCACTGTTCCATTCTTCGGGCGTGTAGTCCACGGAGAACGGACCTTCGGGTGTCCAGAAGAGGTGGTCGCTTCCGATGGTGTAATCGCAGCGCGCATCGATGACGGGTCTCTTTCCTCCCAGGACGCGGGATTCCAGTTCCAGTCCCTTGAAGATCGTGATTCTGTCTGCGTACTTCTTCTTCATGGCTTCAAGCTCGTTGAAGTATCCGTCTATGTCCCTTATCTGACAGTCGTCATCGGGAAACTGCGTGGGGGCATGGCCCGAGAAACCCAGGGAGACGAAGCCTGCATCGATTGCAGAGAGAATCATGTCTTCTATCGTGTTTCTGCCGTCGCAGAAAACGCTGTGCGTGTGGAGGTTGGACTTTGTGGTCATGCATCCATTCTATCTATTGATGAACAAATAGTGTAGTGGTAAAATCTGTTGCATGGTCTCGCGCGCCTACGCAAAGGAGGCCATAGGAAGGTAGTTATGAACTTTGATCAGAGAACCGTAACATGTGGACAGCTTAGAGCTGCCGATGCCGGGAAGACCGTTGTCCTCAACGGATGGGTTCATCGTGACAGGAATCACGGAGCCCTTCACTTCATCAACCTCAGGGACAGATATGGGATTACCCAGGTTGTTGTTGATGATGACGCTTCTCCTGAGCTCCAGAAGGCCGCATCGGAGCTGAGGATGGAATTCTGCATTGCGGTTACAGGAACAGTCAGACTCCGCCCTGAGAACATGATCAATCCCGACATGCCCACAGGCGAAATCGAGGTCAAGGCCGAGAAGATCGAGATTCTCTCACGCTGTGCGACACTTCCGTTCATGATTGACGGAGACCAGGTGGTGAACGAGGATCTGAGGCTCAAGTACCGCTTCCTGGATCTGCGCAGCAGCGGCATGCAGCAGCGCATTGCCCTCAGGCATGAGTTCATCAAGGCCATCCGCGACTATCTGTGCGACGAAGGCTTCTATGAGATCGAGACTCCGACTCTCATCAGATCCACGCCGGAAGGTGCAAGAGACTTCCTCGTGCCGTCCAGAAAGTATCCCGGAAAGTTCTACGCCCTGCCGCAGAGCCCGCAGCTCTATAAGCAGCTTCTCATGGTCAGCGGATTCGACAAGTATTTCCAGATCGCCCGCTGCTACCGTGACGAGGACTCCAGAGGAGACAGACAGCTCGAGTTCACCCAGCTGGACCTCGAGATGAGCTTCGTCAAGCGTGACGATGTCCTGGGCCTCATGGAGAAGCTTTTCGGCTATGTCTTCAAGCGTGTGATGAACTACGAGCTTCCCGCACACTTCAGGAGAATCGACTATTACGATGCAATGAACACCTACGGCTGCGACAAGCCGGATCTGAGGTTCGAGTGCGAGATCAAGGACATCGGAGAGATTGTTTCGAAGTCCTCTTTCGAAGCATACAAGGAGATTCTTGCGGCAAAAGGCTCCGTGAAGGCTCTCGTTGCTCCCAAGACAGAAGGCTTCGACTTCACCAGAAAGTATCTGGACGAGGTCGGTGAGGTCGCAAAGGTCTACGGAGCAAAGTTCGTTCCGTTCCTCAAGGTCGGTGCGGATTGTGCACTCTCGGGCAGCGCCGCAAAGTTCTTCGTCGGACTCGAGAAGGAGCTCTGCAGCTTCCTCGGCGCCAAGGAAGGCGATGTGATCTTCATGGTCGCCCATGAATCCTGGAAGAAGTGCTGCG
>JAGCUM010000037.1 GCA_017962865.1 Spirochaetales bacterium | reverse complement strand
TTCCAAGAGAGATGCCCTGCTCGAACTGATTGCAGACCCTAATCAGAACTGATTCCCATTCAATCATTGACAGCGCGGTTTTGCGGGTTGAAAATGCAACCATGAGCAGAAATCACGAAGTAATCAACAGTCAGCTTCTCCTGAACAGTGACGGAAATCTCCGCGAACCCGGCTGGTCCCGCAGGTTGGTCCAGAAATACGACAGATCCATGATCAGGGCTCCCAAGTGGAGAATCAAGGAATGGGACTATTATCTTGTCCTCAGCGATTCGTTCGCCGGTGCGTTCACGATTTCGGACGACGGCTACATCGGACTTCAGTCGGTCTCCCTTCTGACCTTCGGAGATAAACCCTGGGAACACACTGAGACCGTGCTCAAGCCCTTCCCCATGGGAAAGCTCGGCCTTCCATCCGATTCCTCTGCCGGACAGACGAAATATGAAGACAAGAGACTGCAGATGCGCTTCGATGTCGGAAAAGGCTTCAGAACCATAGAATGCAATTTCGCAGACTTCTGCGACAACAAGAGCTTCTCCTGCAAGATCAGGCTCGATCAACCCGATATGGAAAGCATGGTCATCGCCACCCCGTGGGACAAGAAGCGCCACTTCTACTACAACCAGAAGATCAACTGCATGAGGGCATCAGGCTGGATGGAGTTCGACGGAAAGAGCTATGAATTCAACCCCTCGACGGATTTCGGAACACTGGACTGGGGCCGTGGCGTCTGGACCTACGACAACACATGGTTCTGGGGCTCGGGCAATGCCGATATCAACGGCAACAGCTTCGGCTTCAACATCGGCTACGGTTTCGGCAACACCAAGGCGGCCTCGGAAAACGTCATCTTCTATAACGGCAAGGTCCACAAGCTGGATGACATTACCTTCCACATACCCTCAGACAGCTACACCAAGCCGTGGAAGTCCACATCCTCGAACGGTCGTTTCGAGATGGATTTCGTACCGGTTCTGGACAGAGCTGCCTGCCTTGACTACAAGATCATCGTCTCCGACCAGCATCAGGTGTTCGGCCGCATGAGCGGAAAGGCCGTCCTTGACGACGGAACGGTCATTGAGGTCCGTGACATCATGTGCTTTGCCGAGAAGGTCCACAACAAATACTGAAAGCATTTAGTATCACTTAGTGTCACTTAGTACCACTTGGTAAGCCTTCTGCTCCTGATACTCCTTCTGCTCCTGGTACTCCTTCTAAGCCTTCTTCTCCCGATCAGCCTTCTCCGTCAGCCTTCTTCTCCGCCCAGGAGCATCTCATACGTCACCCCGTACTTTCGGGCAATATCCTTGGCATAGGACATTCCCTGGGGAGGCGCAACCTTTACCTTGAAGGAGCGCTGCCCGCCGTCGGACAGTGCCACCAAGGACGATGCCCTTACGCCTGCGCCCTCTGAGGCGCTCTCGGCATTCAGCGAATCGATATCAGCAGCCAGCTTGTGCATGTGGGTGTTGTAGATGCATCTGGTGCCCTTCTTCAGAATTGCCCTCACCGCATCCTTTGCGATGAAGAATCCTTCCTCAAAGGATGTAGTTGAGAAGGTCTCGTTCAGAAGCAGCAGGCTTTCGGAAGTGCACTGTCCGAAGAGCTCCCTGAAGCGCTTGCACTCCTCGCCCAGTCTTCCGTAATCCAAGGTCTTGTCCTCGTCCGCAGGATAGTGCGTGAAGATGCAGTCGACCGGAGAGAATGAGAAACTGTCCGCAGGAACGAACACCCCGCCCTGGGCAAGTACATAGAGGAGCCCCACGGCCTGGGTGATGGTCGTCTTTCCTCCCCTGTTTGCACCGGTCAGCAGATAGAGGTTCTTGTCGGAATCGAAATCCAGGTCGTTTTCGACGATCTGATCTGCCTTTTGGACGAAGTCCGCCAGTTTGAGATTGTAGAAACCCTTCGCCTGCATCCGCACTCCGACATCGGAAGCCGGAAGAAGCTGTGCCTTGCAGAAGGCAAAACCGTTGTCCCTGTGGCGCTTTATGTACTCCGCCCAACGCACGTAGTAGAGGAACTCCGGAATCAGGGCCGTTATGTTCATGATCGAGAGTCCGACATATTTGTTGAGTACTTCCTTGAGGTTCTTGACCGTCTTGCTGAGCATGTGGTCGGAAACCCTGTCCATGTGCCTGGTCACTTCCCTGTCCATGTCGTTGTCTGAAACACGGGCCAGGGTCATCGCCATGATGGTGCTCTGCAGCATCATACTGGTCTTTGCCATCGCCATGAGCCTGTCAGTGGCGGAACCGTCCGGAGTAAACGGCTGGAAGCGTGCGCTGCCGTCCCAGGTCGTATCGGGATTGATGCTGTCGCGGCCTGCAAGGCGGTTGGTGAAGTTCTCGAGAACCGATGACTTGGTGAACGGCTTTCCGTTTATCGAAATCAGTCCTATCTCCTTTGCCTCAAACCTCTCGTTGAGGTTTATTCCTACTGTCACGCTCTTGAGATTCGAAGTGCTGGCCTTGAGATTGTTGATGTCCTGTTTCAGCTCTTTGAAGCCATTATCTTCATAGATATTGGAGATGTAGGCCATCAGATCTTTAAGTCCCTGCGACTTCAGATCGGCTTTGCCCAGGCAGTCCTGCAAGGCTTCCACGTAGCTTATGTAGTCCCTAATCTCCTCCAGACGATGGACCAGGTCCCAGGTGCCGGAAGTCTCTTCGTTGTCGCGGCGGAAGCTTCCGTAGTCCCGCAGGAAATCAATCTTGTCCAGAATTTCCAGCATCCTATCCCTGAAGGCGGGATTGTTGTATATGTCCTCGAACACATCAAGTCTGTACTGAACCACGGCAGGATCGGAGCAGATCCTGGACATGATATCCAGAATCAGGTTCTGTTCCTGAACCTTGTCAGAAAGCTTTCTGCTCACGGAATCGAGGCCCAGATCATGGATTGCAGACTCTGACAGCACCTTGCAGCCGTCATAGCTATCAGCGGGGAAAACAATGCTCACACCTTTGCCGTTGTTGTTGATCATGCGTCCATTCTAAAACAGTCCAAAGCACATGTCCACATTGCAATTAAACCGACTATGGGATATGGTTTTCCATAGAAAACATCCTCAGAGGCAATTATGAAAGACATACTGCAGATGAACGAGATAGTAGAGCTTGTCCGTATGGTCACGAACATGTATGCACACGGCTGGGACGAGCGCAACGGAGGCAATGTTTCCGTCCTTCTGGACGAGAGCGAGCTCGGGCAGTATCTTGACCTCTCGAAGGTCATCCGCACCATACCCACAGGCTTTGAGGCTCCCACGCTTGAAGGAAAGTACTTCCTCGTCACCGGAACCGGCAAATACTTCAAGAACGTACAGTACGACCCTGCAAGGAACCTCGGCATCGTCCGTGTGGCAGACAAAGGAAGAAGCGCAGAGCTCCTGTGGGGCCTGACCGACGGCGGAAAGTTCACATCGGAATTCCCCGCCCACATGATGAGCCACGTGGCAAGGCTTTCGGTAGACCCGAACAACAGAGTCATCCTTCACTGCCATCCGAACAACCTTCTGGCCATGACCTTCGTACACTCGCTGGATGAAAAGGAGTTCACCCGCACTCTCTGGCAGATGTGCACCGAGTGCGTCATCGTCTTCCCCGAAGGAGTAAACGTCCTGCCCTGGATGGTATGCGGCACCAACGAAATCGGCGAAGCCACTGCAGAGAAGATGAAGACCGCCCGCCTCGTCGTCTGGGCCCAGCACGGAATCTACGGAGCCGGCAGGGACATGGACGAGACATTCGGCCTGATCGAGACGGCAGAGAAAGCTGCCGAAGTTTATCTGAAAATCGCTCACCTGCCCTGGAAGCAGACAATAACCGATGAGCAGATGCACCGGATAGAGAAGCGTTTCAACTTCAAGGCACGCGAAGGCTATCTTAATTGAAAAGACTATTGTGAGGATCTCCCTCCATCGATGAGGGAATGGTAGTGTTCAGCGCGTTCAGGATCATCGGAGCAAGATCGATGGGTCTGAACGTTGTCAATGCCGCCGGATTCACGGTCTTTCCCCTGATTCCGAAAACGATGTTCATCTCCTCGTCAGTATCGCCGCCATGTGTGCCGTCCATCTTTCCGCCGTGGTCTGCAATCACCATGAACAAAGTCTTTTCCGGGTCGAACCTGGAGAACACCTCAAGGGCATAGCTCTGGCTTCTCTTGAGCTCTTCGACATACTCTTCCGAACCCCAACCGTAGATGTGGCCCGTCTCATCGGCATCCACGAACTGCACGAACAGCATCTTGGGCTTTGCATCATCAAGATAATCGAGGACCAGCTCAAGGTTCCTTCCGTCCAGATACAGCTCGTTCATGAACTTCTTGTCAGGGACCTTGTGGACCTTTGCAGTGGTCTCGATCAGTCCGTAATTGATCGGCGCCCATGTACAGAAGGAAGCCAGCTCGCAGGACGGGTCCGCATTCCTGATAGCCTGGAACACGCTCGGATACTTTCGGTTCGTGAAGCGCTGGACGGCAATCTTGATATTCGTGACCTCCAGCTTGTCAGGGGTCACTCCGTGCAGATATGCACCCCAGTTCTGAGCACTGATGGACGGTGTCTCGCACCGGAAGTTGTACCCTATAGCCCCGTCGGTGGCAAAGAAAGCCGCAAACTCCGGCAGCACGCAGTCCCCGTTGTGGAAAAGCCCGCCACCGCCGTCGATTCCGACCACAACAACGCTCTCATACGCCGAAGGCCCCATGGTTGCAGGCTCATTCGCACAGCCGCCCAGCATCAGGACCGCCATCATCACCATCAAGGCCGATACCCTTAAGACTCTTCTTTTCATGTGGCCTCCTAGAATGAATAGACGTACCCGAAGCGCAGCGATGCTGCGACCAGACCGACTGTCGCATAAAGGGCGAGATTGTCGATATGGCGGCTGATTTCAATCTGCTTGAACGAATACGGAACCCAGAGCTCGGTATCGATGGCATAACCGTCATTGTTGTTCGGCACGGCGCAGACATGCAGCCAGCCGCAGAACGGATAAGCCATGGATACGAACAGAGCGTGGTGCGAATTGATATTGAACGAATATCTCAGCTGAACAGCCAGGAAAGCAAAAATCGCTTTCTCATACACAGGAAGAAAATCAAGCGAATCCCTGCCGTCCTTTGTCAGGCCCGCTACCAGATCCAGTCCGACTGAAAGGCTGTTCTTCTCCGACTGCAGGAACCGGAAGGAAGCGGAAGCTCCCAGTCCGTTGAACAGGTTGGAACTCAGTTGCCTCCAGTGTGCGGCATCGGCCTCTTCGTTTATCACCTTCGGAAGCACCTGCGGCCCTACCAGTGAGAAAACGGGATGCACGCTTCTGATGTCCAGATCGAAATCCCATCTGTCGGATTCAAACGAAACTCCGGCAGAAGACACGGCCCCCAGACCGATGCGCAGAGACACTGCGGACACCGAGAATACGGAGACCAGGATCAGAACCGAAATCAGAAGGATCCGTTTCAATTGCTCTTGTTGCCCTTTGCCTTTCCGAGCAGCTCGAGGATCTTGAAGAAGAGCCAGATTATGCCGAAGGCAAGACCGAAGGATGCTGACCACTCGTACTTCTTGGGAAGCTCCTCGTCGACAGAGCGCTTGATTTCATCGAAATCCACCAGAAGGAAGAGCGATGCAATCACGACCATGATTGCGCTGACTGCGATATTGAAAACCGAGTTCTCGCCCAGAGCAGCAACGAAACCCTTGGTTGCCGGAATCAGCGAGAGGATGAATGTCAGAAGGCTTGCGAATACCGATGTGATGACAAGCACGATCAGGACGGTGCGGAATTTCTTGGTCACCTGAACCTTGCCGGTCCAGTACAAGAATCCCATTACCATGACGACGATGGCCGTAATCAGGAGAGCAAGCCAGATCGTCTGGGCGTATTCCTTGCCGAATGCCGTTGCTGCCCAGGCGATCACAAAGCCCGTGCTTGCGCAGAACAGTGCTCCGGTTACGGGAATCGTGATTCTGATGAATGTTGCCAGAATCGGGGAAACGATGAGTGCCAGAGCGGCAACTACAACCGCAATCGCCTCGTGGGAAGTAAGGACGATGCCCTGCTCCTGAAGGTTTATGATCTGTCCGCCCCATCTGCCGGCCATGATCAGGTTAAGGGCTACTCCGATGAATACCATGATCATGAAGTAGACAAGCTTTGCCTGAATGCCCGAATAGGTGCAGCAGTTCTCGGAATCGGTATCCTGAACCCTGGAGAGTCTCCTGATTATCGGGTTCGGATTGAAAAGGAATCCTGTGCCGGAAGATTTCTCGGCAGCTAATGTTCTGGCCATGATGACCTCCTATATCCGAATATCATCCGAAGAATAACAAAGCCTCTCCAATTATTCAATGCAGAGGCCTCAACGTGTGATTGAAAACCTGTTTTCCTCGGGAAGGTGATTGTGACCCTTCTTGTCCCACATGGTGGTCCAGAGATCGGGATGGATGTGTCTGTCCAGACGGCATTTCGTGAAGCTTACGCAGGAGTTGGTATCATCCCTCTCGCTGGGGTGCCAGGGACGTGCAAGATAGACGCTCCTGTCAGGCACATCTTCGGTGCAGGTTATATCGCAATTGACAAAGCATAAGCCGCTCTCGCTGTTTTCCGATGTGGAAGGTGCGGCTACAAAGCCTTCGCCGGTAGATATGATCCTGCAGTTGTCGATGATGGCGTGGCTTCTTCCGAAAATGAAATCTATGTTTCCGTAGATAGTGCAGTCCTCGAATCTGCTCTCGGCGCAATCTGTGAACAAGGTGTCCTGCCAGCTTATGAGCGTGCACCCGATGAATGTTGCATCGGTATACTCGGGTCTGGTGAATACAGCCACCGCCTGACGACCCATCATCCTCGAGGAATCCTCGCCATGTTTAGCACTGTTTCCCAAATAATCAAAGTCATTCTCAATAATCAG